>JBDKVB010000007.1 GCA_039679385.1 Armatimonadia bacterium
GACGGAGTTCCTGCTGCACGACCGCCTCGAGCCGCGAGATGAGCGCCTGGTCGGGTGGGCGAGTGCCGGTCAGTGGGTAGTCGATCCCGAGCGCTTCCCACTTGCCCAGCCCAAGGGTGTGGTAGGGAAGCAGCTCAAGGCGCTCCAGCGACGGGACCCCGGCGACGAGTCGCGCCAGATCGCGGACTTCCTGCTCGGTGTCCGTCCAACCGGCGACGATCACCTGGCGCACCCACAGGGGGATCCGACGGGCTGCAACTTCCCCCAGGAAGGTGAGAGTGGCTTCGAGGCTCCCGCCGGTCAGGTCATGGTAGCGTGCGGGGTCGGCGTGCTTGAGGTCGAGAAGGATCAGGTCGGTGTAGTCGAGGGCGTTACGGACCTCGTCGTTCAGGCAAGCGCCACTGGTGTCGACCGCTGTGTGGATGCCGTGCTCCTTGCAGCGTTGCAGGGCCTCGCGAACGAAGCGGGGCTGAGCCAGGGGCTCTCCGCCGGAGAGTGTGACGCCGCCCTCGCGGCCGAAGTAGGGACGGTAGCGAAGAAGACGCTTGGTCAGTTCCTCGGCGGCCACTTCGGTGCCCCCGTCGAAGCCCCAGGTATCGGGGTTGTGGCAGTAGCGGCAACGCAGAGGGCAGCCCTGGAGGAAGACCACGCAACGAACTCCGGGCCCATCCAGGGCGCCCAGCGTCTCGACAGAATGAAGGCGTCCCCGCGCTGACTCCATCACCATCGCCTCACAACTGGTTGTGGAAGGTGCGAGCCAGGACTTCCTCTTGCTGCTCGCGGTTGAGCTTGTGGAAGTTGACCGCGTAGCCTGAGACGCGGATGGTGAGCTGCGGGTACTTCTCCGGGTGATCCATGGCCTCGCGGAGGATCTCCTGGTTCAGCACGTTCACGTTGAGGTGGTGCCCGGCCTGGGTGAAGTAGCCGTCCAGGAGGCTGACGAGGTTGTCAATCCGGGTGTCCGATTCCTTGCCGATCGTGTTGGGCGTGATGCTGAAGGTGCAAGAGATTCCGTCGCGACAGCAGTCGTAGGGAAGCTTGGCGACGGAGTTCAGTGACGCCAGGGCCCCGTGGCGGTCTCGCTGATGGAGCGGATTCGCGCCGGGGGCAAAGGGCACTCCGGCAGCCCGACCGTCGGGCGTCATGCCGGTCTTGTGACCGTAGACCACGTTCGAGGTGATGGTCAGAACCGAGAGGGTGGGTATTGCGTTGCGGTAGGTGGCATGGCGGGTGAGGCTGGCGTGGAACTGCTCCACCTGCTCCACGGCGATCTGGTCCACGCGGTCGTCATCATTGCCGAACTGCGGGTACTCGCCCTCGATGCTGAACTGGGAAAGCAGCCCGCGCTCGTCGCGACTCGCCGTGACCTTTGCGTACCTGATCGCACTCAGGGAGTCTGCCAGGACCGAGAGCCCGGCGACGCCGAAAGCCATGAACCGCTCCACCTCGGTGTCATGCAGCGCCATCTGTAGCTTCTCGTAGGCGTACTTGTCGTGCATGAAGTGGATCACGTTCATGGTGTTGGCGTAGAGATCGCAGAGCCAGTCGCGGCAGAAGCTGTAGCGCTCGATGACCTCGTCATAGTCGAGGACGCCCTCTGGGATTGGCGGCATCTCGGGGCCGACCTGGTTGCCCGAGAGCTCATCCCGGCCGCCGTTGAGGGCCATCAGGAGGATCTTGGGCAGATTGCAGCGAGCCCCGAAGTACTGCATCTGCTTGCCGATGCGCATGGCCGAGACGCAGCAGGCGATTCCGTAGTCGTCGCCGTAGAGCGGGCGCATCACGTCGTCGTTTTCGTACTGGATGGCCCCGGTCTCGATGGATACCTGGGCGCAGTACCGCTTGAAGGCCTCGGGTAGTGCCTGCGACCACAGGATGGTGAGGTTTGGCTCCGGCGCCGAACCGAGGTTGTAGAGGGTGTGCAGGAGGCGGAAGGAAGTGCGGGTCACCAGCGGACGGCCGTCTTCGCCGACGCCGCCGACGGCCTCGGTGATCCACATCGGGTCACCGGCGAAAAGCTCGTTGTACTCCGGCGTGCGCAACTGACGGGCAAGGCGCAGCTTGAGGACGAAGTCGTCGGTCAGCTCCTGCGCTTGCGATTCGTCCAGGGTGCCCTCTTCGGTATCGCGCTGCAGGTAGATGTCCAGGAAGGTGCTCACGCGCCCCAGGGACATCGCTGCGCCGTTTTGCTCCTTGATGGCACCCAGGTAGGCGAAGTAGGTCCACTGGATCGCCTCGCGGCTGTTCGTTGCCGGCCCGGAGATGTCCAGTCCGTAGGTGGCCGCCATCTCCTTGAGCTTGCTGAGGAAGTCGATCTGCTTGTAGAGCTCCTCGCTGAGGCGCATCGTCTCCTCGGTCATGGGCGTTTGACCCAGGCGGATCTTGTCCTGGCGCTTGGCCTCTATGAGGCGGTCGACGCCGTAGAGGGCTACACGCCGGTAGTCGCCGATGATCCGTCCGCGTCCGTAGGCGTCAGGAAGGCCGGTGATGATCCCGCTGTGGCGAGCCTTCTTCATCTGGTCGGTGTAGACGTGGAAGACGCCGTCGTTGTGGGTCGTGCGATAGGCGAAGTTCTCCTCGACTTTGGGGGAGACGTGGTAGCCGTAGGCCTCACAGGCCTGCCGGGCCATGCGGATGCCGCCGAAGGGATTCACGCTGCGGCACAGGGGTCGGGCAGTCTGCAGGCCCACGATCAAGTCGAGGTCGCGGTCCAGGTATCCGGGATGGTAGGAGAGCAGCGACGAGACCGTTGAGGTGTCGATGTCGAGGACGCCGCCGCTGAGTGCTTCCAGCTCGAAGTAGCGATCGGCCTTGGCCCGCACCTTCTCAGTGCGTTCGGTCGGTGGAGCCAGGAAGCTGGAGTCGCCGTCGTAGGGGGTGTAGTTGCGCTGGATGAAGTCGCGCACGTCGATGTCGGTCTGCCAGGGACCGGGGGTGAAACGGCGCCAAGCTTGTTCGGCCATGGGAGGACCTCCTCCACAGAGAGTGAAGTCCACGATCCGCTGAACCCAAACAAAAAGCCTGGGCCAGTGATCGTGGGGCCCAGGCGGTCGGCGCTTTGTATACCCGCCCTGATTCCTCGTGGTAAGCTCCACGGATCCGCCAGTCTCAGGGCGACCTCAGATTGTGTAGGAATCATACCCGGCAGATAGGGCGCTGTCAAGGTGAAGGACCTCGCTTCCGTCCACCCCGGCAACGGCACCTCACCCCCCTTGCCCCCTCTCCACGCGGTGGCGAGGGGGAGTTGAACGACCCTAGGACGAGGGCAAGCCCCAGGGGGATATCCCTTCCGTGGACGCGAGGCAGGAGGTCGATCAGTCGGGCGGTCGAAGAGTCGCGGCATCCTGCAGGCTTACACGTTTCGCGGGCTTCAGTAGCCCGGCAAGAGCACGTCACCGGAGGGTACCATGAGCAGCACAGAAGGCAGCTACCAGCGGGCAGACACCCAGTGGTTCGTCGAGGCCGGGTGGGGAGTGATGTGTCACTACCTGGCCGCGCCGCCCAGCAGTCACGGTCAGGCATCGTATACGGCCGAGGAGTGGAATCGGTGTGTGGACGGCTTCGACGTGGAGGGCCTTGCCGCGCAACTGGAGGCGAGTCAGGCCGGCTACCTGCTGATAACCCTGGGCCAGAACACCGGCTTCTACTGTGCGCCGAACGAGACCTACGACAACCTCGTGCGACGGGCTGAGAGTCGGCTTGCTCAGCGAGACCTGGTCAGCGATCTGTATGAGGCCCTCGCTCCGCGAGGCATCCGGCTGATGACATACCTGCCTTCGCATGCACCGGCCTTCGACAGAGAGGCCATCGAGGCCCTGAAGTGCACTCCTCGCTGGGACGCCTCTGCCTGGGGAATGAGACCCGGCACGTACCTTGCGACGACCGAGGTCGACGATCGGCTGACGGAGTTCCAGCGCAACTGGGAAGCGATCCTCCGGGACTGGTCGCTGCGATGGGGGAAGAAGGTCAGCGGCTGGTGGATCGACGGGTGCTACCATGCGGATCGGATGTACCGAAGCCCTGAGGCCCCGAACTTCCGCAGCTTCGCGGAGGCGATGAAGGCCGGTAACCCGGACAGCCTCGTGGCCTTCAACCCGGGCGTGAAGGTGCCGGTGGTCTGCCACAGCGAGTATGAGGATTACACGGCGGGAGAGATCGCCGGGGCGCTCCCGGTGCTGATGGACTCGCAGTGGAACGCGCCGAAGAAGCCCGAGCAGTACTGGGGCATGCCCGTGCACAAGACCGTGAAGGGGGCGCAGTACCACGTGCTGACCTTCCTGGGCTGCTACTGGTGCGGCGGGCACGAGCCGAGGTTCTGCGAGGAGTTGGCAGCAGGCTACTCACGCCATCTCAAGGACCTCGGCGGTGTGATCACCTGGGACGTGCCGATTGGCCGCGAAGGGCCTCGCAACGGACTGCTGCCCGAGGCCTTCATGCCGCAACTGAAGGCCATCGGGTCAGCAATGCGACGTGGATAGAAGGCCGAGTGCGCAGGCTAGGGCTTAGGCGGGACCTCCTGGGAAGGCTCGTAGGGCACGAACTGGAAGGAGTAGAGGTCGGCGTCCTTGAGGACCATGCGCAGGCGAACCGGGGTGCCTGCTAAGGCCTCTAGCTTGCCGTCGTTGCTCTGCCAGCGTACGAGATGACGGAGGGTGTCGCCGAGGATCGGCGGACACTGGTCGAGACGGTAGCCCTCGATCGGCTGGCCCGCAGCATCCTGCAGCTCGACCTGCACGCCACCGGCCCCCGAGGTCTCCATATTGAGCGCCAGGCAGCCACCCTCGAACAGGAGTGGCTTCGTGACGAACTCCCCGCCGGCGAGAGGCGCCTGCACCGACACAAAGCCGTCGATGCGCAGAGTATATCGACGGATGCTGGTGCTGAGGCCCTCCCAGTAGCCCTCGGTAGCGTAGATCGAGAGCTCGTTGGGCGCGTCCTCCGTGTCTGAGCGCGTCTCCGCCATTCCCCAGAGGATGTAGTTGTCGCCGTAGACCCAGCTTTCCTTTTGGCGTGGTCCGGGGCGGAGGAAGGCCTCCGGCCAGCGCTTGAAGGTGAGCCCGTCGCGGCTGCTCATGAACAGTGCATCGGTGACCGCGGTCGCGTAGCGGGGATGAGACTTGCCCCGGACGATCCGCTCCTCACGACCCGGGAGCGAGAACAGCGGCTCGGACCAGGCACGCTCGGTGTAGCGAGCCGGGAACCCAACGAATAGGTGCGGCGCCCGGTAGTAGGGCATGACCTGATTCACGTAGAGATGCTCGGCGGGTGCGCCCGGGTACTGCAACCACTCGGGCTTCGGGAAGTGGCGGATGTCAGGCGAGACCGCGGTGAGGATGTCCCGCACGCCCTTGTTGAAGCCCCGGTGGTACTCGCGGTACTCCTTGCGGACCGGATCCCAGAAGGCGAGGTTCTCCGAGTCGAAGGCGCCCTCGGTGATGACCGGATCGGGACTGAGCAGGGAGAAGTGGTACCCGTCGCCGGACTTGAGGATATACAGCCCTGTGGGCTTGCTGCCCAGGATGACGATCTTGTACCTCTCGTCGGCCGGACACGCGGGATTCTGATCGAAAAACACCGACGTGTGGGCCGGGTCGCCGCCGATCTGGCTCACGGTCTCCGGGGTGAGGACGATGTTGTTGGCCTTGGAGCCCTTGAACTCATAGATGCCAAGCTCCGGGCGAGTCCAGTGGATGCCGTCGTCGCTCTCGGCACAGCACAGATTCCAGGGGTGGTTCTCGAGGCCCTGGGCTGCCGGTCCGCTGTGCAGGTAGTGGCCACCGCGGTAGTACAAGCGATAGCGGTTGCCGTCGTGGACGATCGATTGATAGCCGCTGGCATTACCCTCCCAGGGCTTGTCGGTCTCAAACACAATCTCCCGCCGGACGGGCTGATGTAGCTGCAGGTGTGCGCCGCCGGAGAGAGAGGAGAGCAGCTCCTCGTCTACCAGGAGTTCGAGGCGGCTACCGAGGTTGATCGGCTCCTGAGCGCACAGCGGGGAGGCCATAAGCAGGATCACTCCTAGGATCAGACTGCCGGGACGGGTCATGGTGGTTGCTGTCCTCTCGCACGAGGGTCGGGTGCTCAGACGACGGAAGGGCAGAGAGCCTGCTAAGGGTTGCGCCAGGAGACGACCGGCAGGACCTCCCAGGCAGTCCCAGCATAGGCCTGCACGCCGACGGCATCGCGCTTGGTGTGGGCCTTGAGCCTGGCGCCGTCGGCCTCGACATCGCGAACCGGATAGGCTCGGAGGTAGTCGCCGTCGGTGACCAGCAGTGTGGAACCCTTGAGCAGATCGGCAGGTGGCAGGGCGCCCTCGAGGACGAACCAGGAGTCCGTCAGCTCGCGGCCCTTGTCGGTGATTGCTCCGCGGTAGGAGGCTACCGGAGAGCTGAGCTTGACACCCGGCGCCTCCAGACGAGTTCCGCCCACGAGACAGGCTTGCTGCGGCCGGTCCTTGAGCCCCAGGAGGGCAGCGAAACGGCCGTCAGTGGTCAGGTCGCCGAGGGCGGTTGTGCAGGTGACGGGAGTCGGAGTCAGGGCCGAGAGTATGACGTCGGTGCCCTCGCGCGTCTGGACCTCGATCACCACCAGGTCAGCGGGAGCCTTCGCGGGTGCGGGCAGGATCCGCACTCCGGTGACAAGCTCCTTGCCCGTAGCGGCGCCCTCAAACACGCTGACGAAGCTGCTCAGACCTGAGCCCTGACGCTGGCGGACGACGTAAGGCAGCGTCGCTCCGCGGTCGGTGTTTTGGTGGTCGCGCTGGCCCCAACCATCGCCGAGGAGAACAGTCTCACCCGGGCTTGCAGGCGTCCAGACGGTGAAGCCGTAGCCCGGCTTGTCTTTGGTCGGTTCGGACAGGCTCCACCGGACCTGCCAGGGGCCGTCGGGCTGGGCGCTCTGGACCTTCGTGAGGGGCAGAGCGTTCGAGGGCAAGGCGAACTCGAACTCGCAGCGCGTCCACTCGGCAGTTGGCGTCAGTGACCCGAGCCGGACGTAGAAACGGTCGGAGGCGGAAGAGGGGTCATTGGGCCAGTAGATCACGTCCGGGTTGACGACAGGCACCGTGCCCCGGATCCAGAAGCTGAGCCGGTAGCGAGCGCCGGAGCGTCCAGGGATCGCCGTGAGGCCGCGATAGCCGTCTGCTTCGCCGGCAAGGAGGGCGAGGTTGACGCGGGTATTGGCGTCGCCCTGAAGGCCTGCCGCACGAGCGCAGGTCTGGTCGGTGCGTCCGGGACTGCCAGGGCCCCACTCGCCCTTGCCGTCGCCGCTGTAGAAACCCCAGCCGGACAGAGTCTTGCCTGTGGAGGTAGCAGAAGGATTCGGCGCAAGGTTCGGCCCCAGACCACCAGCGGGCAAGACCTCGTTGATCTCCACATCGTCGACGCAGACTTCGCCGACCGCAGTGAGAGGGAAGCGGAGGGCGAAGGGAATCGGCGTGCCTGCGGGCGAGAAGGGAGCGAGGTTCAGGCCCTCGACCTGGTACTTGGTGCCCGGGCCATGGAGGAGGTACTGGCGGGTTGCGCCGGCCTGGACGCGGAAGATATCCAGCGCGTAGGACCCGGCGGCTCCATGGTCGACCTGCACGCAGGTGCGACGGTAGACGGAGGCCTTGTCGTAAGCCTTCGAGGAGGCCTCCATCACCTTGAAGGCAGGCGTGGTGGCGAAGAGGTGGAAGCTGCCTGCTCGCCCGCCGCTCTTCTGTTCGGTGGAGTCGAGCATGACGGTGTTGTGGGAGAAGGTGCGGCGGGTCTGGTAGGAATCCGGATGGTCCCACAGGTAACCGAGATCGGTGAGCAGCTCCTGGCCGTCCTTCCAGTAGTAGAGGTTGAGGCTGTCGATATGGTGGTGGCCGCCGAAGTCACTGGCGTTCAGCATCAGCAGGCTGTCGCGACCGGTGTCACCGGTGCGTGCGAAGCCCTGGGCCAGATAGGGGAAGACGACGTCCGGCAGGATGAAGGGCGTCTTGTCGGTGCCGGCAAGGTTGGGATCGCGGTACAGGGTGGCAAGGTAGGCTGCGCCACCGGTGGGTTCCTGAGCGACGGTCTCGCCCAGGAAAGCGAGGTGCTGCGGCGTCGGGTAGCAGAGCTGCAGCTCCTCGGCGTAGGAGCCGCCGATGCCCGTGGTGCGGTAGGAATCAGCGGCCGGCGGGTGGCGCAGGTTGCCCTGCAGGGTCCACGGGAGGGACTGCCAGCAATCGCCGAAGCGCGTGGACAGGCAGGCGTTGAAGTTGTCGAGGCGCTCTCCCTGCGCATCGCGGTAACCCTCCGGGTCGGAGTAACCCCGGAAGAGCAGGGCGAAGTCCATCACGCCTCCCATGGTCATCATGGC
Organism: Armatimonadia bacterium; assembly: GCA_039679385.1. Taxonomy (NCBI): domain Bacteria; kingdom Bacillati; phylum Armatimonadota; class Armatimonadia; species Armatimonadia bacterium. The sequence continues at coordinate 8,329 of JBDKVB010000007.1, forward strand.
GTAGGCGGCGGACTCCGAGGTGCCTCCGTCGGGGAGGAACCAGTCATCGACCGTCTTGCGGAAGCCCTCGAGGCCGAAGTGGGTCAGGGCGGGAAGGCCGACGGTCATCCCGACGGCGGCGGCTCCGCAGCGATTGCCGACGGACTTGTTGTTGATGCCCGTGTCGAAGTAGGCCAGGTACGCGCCCTCGATCAGCAGGTCACGCTCGATGAGCTTGCGCTCCTCCTCGGTGAAGACCGGCACACCCTCGTCGACGGCGGTGCAGACCAGGTCATAGGCGAGGGCCATCCGGCCGACCCAGCCGCCGTCCATGCCGGAGGAGCCGATACGACTCGCGGACCAGTATCCGGTGTGGAGCCTGCGATCCGGCTTGTTGGGCGGGTAGACGAGCTCGTCCTCGGGAAGGTTGTTGATCTGACGCGCCGCCACGTGGGGATCCATGTCGGCGATCTCACCGTAGGAGTAGCCCGCGCGAACCAGGTAGTGGGGAAAGACCTCGGCGAGACGCAGCAGGATGGCCTTCGCGGCCCGGGCATAGCGGACATCACCCAGGAGGCCGTAGGCGCTGGCAAGGGTACTCAGTTGCCCGGAGACATAGCTGAACTTGCGGCCACGGATCATCCCGGTGAAGCTGGGGCGCGCCATGTACCCGAAGCACAGGAAGGCCTCGCCACCGCAGAAGGTGTAGCGCTGCGTCGGGTCCCAGCGGCTCTGCAGCACTACGCTCTCCGGGAATTGATCGTTGGGGAAGACCGTCTTGCACGCCTGGCAGGTGATCTGGTCAGGATTAGAGGGCGACCAGGACCATTGACCGTTGGGATGCCAGGGGAGACCCTTCGCGCGACATGCCGGACAGGGCCCGGTTGAGCTCGGTGAGGCAACGTCGATCATGCGCGTCAGGTACTCAGGGGTGATCTGAGGCAGCAGGGAATCGGCGGAACTGCGCAGGTTCGCCACGTACTTGCGGGCCCATTCGTGGCGCTCAAGGTTAAGCCTGGCGCGCTCGAGATCGGCGGGCTTCACGACACCGGCTGGATGCTGCACCTGGGCCCGGTAGCGCTCCCACTGAGAGTAGTCCAGGTCGCCGGCGTCCTGTGCGTGCACGACACTCACCGTCCCGAGAAGAAGAGCCATGAGTAACCACGAAGGGCCGTGAGACACAACCGTCATTCCGGTCACCTCTGCAAGGTCGCTTGTGGTGGCGCGTGAGACTTGGCCAGGACTGCGTCAGAGGCCTATTGCCCGGCGCGACGTATGAGTCCTTCCGCGCGGAGCCAGGCCTCGCAGCGAAGCGGCCAGGCAGCCACCTCTCCGCCGTTGATGCCAAGGCCGTAGCCGTGGCCACCCTTGTCGAACAACTGAAGGGCGCAATCGATCCCTCTCGCACGCAGGGCCTCGGCCATGAGCAGGCTGTTTTGCACCTTCACGCCGTCGTCGCGAGCATGGACGAGGAAGGTCGGCGGGGTCTGGGCGGTCACCTGCTTCTCGTTCGAGTAGAGCTCTACCAGGGCCGGGTCAGGCGTGGCTCCCAGGAGGGCCTTGCGTGAGCCCTGGTGGGTGACGGCGTCCGTCATGGAGATCACCGGGTACACCAGGATCATGAAGTCCGGACGGGTGCTGAAGTGCTCCAGCGGGTTGGGCGAGGCCGGGTTCGCCGCAGCGAAGTGAGTGCCTGCGGTCGAGGTCAGGTGGCCTCCGGCAGAGAAGCCCAGGATGCCCACACGGTCGGGGCTGAATCCCCAGGCAGCCGCCTTGCTTCGGACCAGACGGATCGCCTGCCAGGCGTCCTGAAGGGGAATCGGCGTCTCGCCCTGGGCGAGGTGTCCCACAGGCATGCGGTACTTGAGGACGATGCCCGCAACGCCGAGGGTGTTGAGCCAGCGTGCGATGTCGTGACCCTCCTTGTCGATGGCCAGGCCGCCATAGCCGCCACCGGGGCAGATCACGACGGCAGAGGTGGCCGGTCCCGAGCCGGGCAGGTAGACGGTAAGGGTCGGGTTGACGATGTTGGAGACGAAGCGGTCCGGAAGGGTCTTGCCGCGGTCGGTGGACTTCTCCATCTCCGACAAGTCAGGCGTCACGGGGCGGTCGGGCTCCCAGAGGAGCACCGTGGTCGGCTCGCCGGCACAGGCGCAGAGGGTGAGGCCCAGGAGGGCAAGGGTAAGGAAGCAGCAGGTGATCATGGTAGGCATAGCATCTCCGTGTTCGTCGGCGGTTGGTCCAGGAGTGGACTAAGGGTTCTGGGGCAGGGCGTCGATGGCTCTGGCCAGAGCGATCTTCTGGTTCAGGCGCGGACCGACGGCGGTGAACAGGTACAGCTTGCCCTCCTCCTCCAGGAGGAAGGGGTCCGACTGGCGCATATTGTCCGGCGAGAGGAGCGTGCGGTCGTAGAACAGACCGATGAACCTGGCCTGCTGGAGGCCGGGGTCGACTTCGCTCACGTACAGATTGGTGGTGCAGCCGACACCTTTGGGCACGATGAGGTCGCCGTGGTAGACGACATAGAGCTTGCCCTTCCAGGGGAAGAGCCAGGGCGAACCAACCTGTCCCACGCCGGCCGGCGGGTTGAGGAGCGGCTCCTTGCGCGCCTCCCAGGTCAGCCCATCCCTGGACAGAGCCAGGTAGATGCGCCGGGTGCCGCCGTTGTTGCCCATGAACATCATGACGTAGCGGAAGTCCGTGCCCGGGACTGAGTAACGGAACACGTGAGCGTAGGAGGCCTCACTGAGGCCCCGGTACATGCTGGTGTCGACCGCCACGGCCTCGTAGTCGAAATGGAGGCCGTCGGCCGTCGAGGCGATGCGAGTGGTGTTGTTCTCGCCGTGGAAGTAGCAGAAGAGCTTCCCGCGCTCCTCGTTGTACACGACCGAGGGGCCGCTGATGTGGCTGACCTTGTAGTGAGGAGGCCAGGCGCTGCGAAGAATCGGGTTCTCGCCGTACTCCTTCCAGGGACCCTCGAGGGAGTCGGAGTAGGCCAGGCAGATCCCGCCGGGCGCGTTGTGCGGGGAGTAGTAGAGGTAGTACTTGCCCAGCGGGCTGCGTAGGACGCCCTCGGTGCGCAGGATACTGGGGAAGATCACGTCCTTGCAGGGGTTGTACTTGAGGCCCTGATAGTCGAGGGTGATGCGGTCCGGCATGAAGACCGGAAGTCCGGCTGCGATGATGGCAGGATCGACCTTCGCCGACTTCGCCGTCAGGAGAGCAGGATCGGCGATGACGACTCCGCAGGTGAGGAGAAGCAACAGCGACAGCTTGAGCAGCAACATGGTACCTCCGGGGCGGGCGGCCTATAGGCTGCATGGCAGGTGACGGTGCCGATTCCGGCGAATCACACCCTGTCCGCCAAGGCTCTTGGTGAGAGATCTGCGAGGGTTGCCGTCTGATTCGCAGGAGACACCTTTCGATGACGCCACCCGAAACCTTGCGCAGAATTCCCCTGCCGGTACGCATCCTCCTGCTGGTTGTCGTGCTCGCAACTGTAGGCTTCCTCGGTTTCCGCGCTGTGCAGTCTTCCGCCGCCAGGGACAAGGGCGGGATTCGCGCGAGTGGGATCGTCGAAGCGCGGACGACCGAGATTGCCTCGGAAGTGGCGGGAACCGTTGTGGAGCGGCCGATCGAGAAGGGCCAGACGGTGAAGGCCGGGGACCTGGTCGCGGTGATCGCCAGTGAGGTGACTGCGGCACAGCTCCAGACCGCCGAGGCCGCCGTGGCGGCGGCTCGCGAGCAACTCCGGAAGGCAGAGGAAGGTGTGAAGCTGCAGGAGGGCGTCTCGTCGGGAGACCTCGCACGCTCGCGGGCAGCCCTGGGTACCGCCACGGCAAGATACGGGGATGTGCGCGACGGGTCTCGTCCGCAGGAGATCGAGGCGGCCTTCGCAGCGACCCGGCAGGCCTACGCAGCCCTGGAGGCTGCGAAGGCGCAGTTGCGTCAGCTTGAGCGAGGTCTGCGGCCCGAGGAGATTCGCCAGGCGGAAGCGGCCCTGGAAGCGGCGGCCGCTGAAGTACGGGTAGCGAAGGCGAGTCTGGCCGACCTGCAGGCGGGCGCGCTGGAAGAGGAGATTCGTCAGGCGGAGGCACAGGTTGAGAAAGCCTCTGCGTCGGTTGAGAAGACGCACAAGGACCTCAGCCGGGCTCGCTCGCTCAACGCCCAGGGCGCGATGTCGGATCAGCAGCTCGATTCGGCCGTTACGGCTGACGATGCAGCGCAGGCGGAGCTGAAGGCGGCTCGGGAACGCCTTGCGCAGGTGAAGCTCGGGGCACGCAAGGACCAGGTTACGGCTGCCCAGGCAAAGCTGGACAAGGCGCTGGCCTCAGAGCGAGGAGCCCGGGAAGCGCTGACACTGGCCCGGAAGGGGCCGCGTCAGGAGGATATCGACAGGGCCAGGGCCGCCGTGCGCCAGGCCTCGGCGACCTACGACGCAACCATCGCGCAGTTGAAGCTTGTGCAGGCCGGCTCGCGTCGCGGAGCAGAGAAGACAGCACGGGGACAGGTTGACGAGGCTCGGGCTGCACTGGTGCTGGCTGAGGCGAACCTGCGGCAGGTGGAGGTCAAGAAGGCCGACGCCGATGCGGCCCAAAAGCAGGTTGAGCAGGCTCAAGCGGGCGCAGAGGCTGCTCGCGCAAGTCTGGACAAGTACCGGATCCTCGCTCGGACGCCCGGCGTGATCGACGACACCCACGTGCGGGTCGGAGAGGTCGTCAAGCAGGGCAGCTCCCTGGCGACGCTGGTGGACTTCACGGACACCTGGATCAGCGTGTATGTGCCGGAGCCTCAGCTCGCGCGGGTGGCGCTGGGACAACCTGTGCAGGTGTTCATCGACGGGTACCCCGGTCAGGCCTTCAGCGGAAAAGTGCGGCGGATTGCCGAGCAGGCGGAGTTCACGCCCAAGTACGTGCAGACCTACGAGGAGCGCGCTCGAAGCGTCTTCCGGGTTGAGGTGGCGGTGGACAACGCGCGGGGAATCTTCAAGCCGGGAATGCCTGCCGACGTGGTGATCGGTGCGGGTGCTCAGGGCGCCGGTGCAGCGCGACCGTGACCCTGGCGGGCCGGCGACGCAAGCACAACTTCATGTCAGGGGAGTCGTGTCTACTCCTTTGGACCCCGTGACCGCCTCCATGCCGAGTACCGAGCCTGCCATCGATGCCCGGGGGCTGCGGAAGTCCTTCGGGCCGATCGTCGCCTGTGATGGGATTGACCTGAGGGTGCAGCAGAGGGAGATACTCGGCCTGGTCGGCCCCGACGGCGCGGGCAAGACCACTACCTTCCGTCTGCTGTGTGGAATCGTGCAACCGGATAGCGGAAGCGCCCGTGTCGCCGGGCAAGAGGTGACTCGCGACCCTGAGGCCGTGAAGGCGCGCATCGGCTATCTTCCCCAGCGCTTCAGTCTCCACCGAGACCTTACCATCGACGAGAACATCCGCTACTTCGCGGACCTGTACGAGGTGCCGCCGGGCACCTGGGAACGACGCCGCGACGAGTTGCTGGAGATCACCTACCTGACGCCCTTCCGAAGTCGGCTTGCTGGACGGCTATCCGGTGGGATGCGCCAGAAGCTGGCGCTGCTGTGTACCCTGATTCACCGACCTCAGATCGTCCTGCTGGATGAGCCCACTACGGGTGTAGACCCGGTCTCGCGCCGGGACTTCTGGAAGATACTCTATGACCTGCCCCGACAGGGCGTGACCATGGTCATCAGCACCCCCTACATGGACGAGGCCTCGCGCTGCAACCGGATTGCCTTCATGTATGAGGGACGTGTGTTGGCGCTCGACACGCCGGAAAACCTGCGCGGGGCGATGAGGGGCCGGATGCTGCAGGTTCGGTGTACTCCGCAGCGCACCGCTCGCGAGGTACTGAAGGCGTGTGCGGCTGTGGAAGGGGTGGAGGTCTTTGGCGATCGGCTCCACGTGGCTCTGCGGCCCGGTGCGGGGACGACGCAGGTGCAGGAGGCGTTGGCGGCTGCTCCCGTGGAATGCAGAGGCATTGAGCCCGCCGAGCCGACGCTGGAGGACGTGTTCATGGCGATGAGCCAGCGAGGACGACACTAGGACCGACGAGAGCTCGGGACCATCGGAGGGCTGTAGACCGTCGGCTGCGGAGGCACTCTTATTCCCGCTGCGGTAGTCGTCGAAAACCTCACGAAGCGTTTCGGCACCTTCACCGCCGTCCGGTCGGTGAGCTTCACCGTCCAGGAGGGTGAAGTGTTCGGATTCCTGGGCCCCAACGGGTCGGGGAAGTCGACGACGATCCGCATCCTGTGCGGGCTCTTGCTCCCGACGCAGGGCTCGGCGACGGTGGCCGGCCTCGATGTGATGACCCAGACGGAGCGCATCCGCAAGAGCGTCGGGTACATGCCCCAGTTCTTCTCCCTGTACGAGGACCTGACCGTGGCCGAGAACCTGGAGTTCTACGGCGGCATGTACAGCGTCCCGCGCCAGACGATCCGGGAGCGCCTTGCCGCACTGGGCGAGAGACTCGACCTTGGGCCGGTGATGGGGCGCCTGACGCGAACGCTCTCGACCGGCTGGCGGCAGCGGCTTGCCCTGGCCAGCAGCCTCGTGCACTGTCCTCCGCTGCTGTTTCTCGACGAGCCGACGAGCGGCGTGGACCCTGTGACGCGGCGGCTGTTCTGGGAGGTCATTGACGACCTGGCTCACGAGGGCACCACCATCTTCGTGACCACTCACGTGATGGACGAGGCCGAGCACTGCACGCGGCTGGCGATGATGCACTACGGCGATCTGGTTGCCCAGGGCAGCCCGACGCAGATGCGTCAGGAGCATGCGGGAAGCCTGGTGGAGGTGCGTGCCCGGCCCCTGTGGGAGGCGCTGGAGTCGCTGGAGCATGCCTCGGGAGTTGCCGAGGTGGCGCTGTTTGGTGATGCGCTGCATGTCGAGGCTGCTGAGGGCGTGGAGGACCCCGTTGGGACAGTCTCAGAGGCCTTGCAGAAGGCTGGCGTGCAGCTTGAGGCCATCTCACGAGTAGAGCCGACGATGGAGGACGTGTTCGTTTCGCTGGCTCGTCGCTACCGCCCCGCCGACCAGAAGGGGGGAGGCGAGTGACCGAGGTGCCTGCCTCCTCGCCCGAAGGTGACCGGGGCACGCATCGGCTGAGCGTCCGGCGGATGCTCACCGTGGCAAGAGTGGAGTGGATCCACAACCGGCGGGATGTGCGCAGCCTGTTCGTGATCCTCGCGCTGCCGGTGGTGCTGCTGGTCCTGTATGGCTACGGGATCAACTTCGATCTGGACAAGATCCCCTTCGCCGTGTTCGACCTCGACGGAGGGGAAGCCTCGCGGGACCTGCTGCAGCAGTTCGTGCAGAACCGCTACTTCTGGTTGCGCGAAGTGATCACCGACCAGCGACAGATCGACGAACTGATGGACCACGGGCGCGTTGTGTTTGTGCTGGTGGTGCCACCCGACCTGGGCCGGACTCTCGGTGCTGGACGCAGTGCCCAGGTGCAGGTGGTGCTCGATGGCGCCGACACCACGCGAGCACAGGTGGCGATCGGCTACATAGAGGGTGCGCTCTTCGACTACTCCTCGCGTCTGGCGCTGCAGCACGCGGTGCGCCAGGGCGTCAGCCCGGCTGCTCCCTTCACGGTTCACCCGACGATTCTGTACAACGCCGACCTGCGCAGCACGCGGTTCATCGTGCCGGGTCTGATCGCGGTGCTGCTGACGATTCTGTCGGCGCTGCTCACGTCGACCTGCATCGTCCGGGAGCGCGAGTGGGGCAGCTTCGAGTCGCTGGTCACCTCGCCTGCCCACGCGACGGAGATACTGTTGGGCAAGATCATCCCCTATGTCTGCATTGCCTTTGTGGACGTGCTGGCATCGATCGCCGCCGGAAGGTTCGTGTTCGGCGTCTATCCTGAGGGGAGTATCGCGCTGCTGCTGAGCGCTAGTGTTCTCTACCTGCTGGCCTCGCTGGCGATCGGAGTGCTGTTCTCCACCACGGTCCGCACCCAGCAGATGGCCATCCTGTTTGCCATGCTCTCGACGCTGCTGCCGACGATCCTGTTGTCGGGGTGCGCCTTTCCGCTCCGGAGCATGCCGGTTGAGCTGCGGGCGCTGTCAAATGTGATTCCGGCGACACACTTCCTGGTGATCATCCGCGCGCTGTACCTGAAGGGTGCAGGCCTGGCGATTCTGTGGCCGCGTCTGCTGGCCCTGTTCGGTTTCGCCGTGGTCCTGGTGACCATCGCCGTGCGGCGCTTCCAGAAGAGACTGTAGGGCAGAGACCGATGGGAAGGCTCGCGTACGTGCTGCGTAAGGAGTTCACCCAGCTGCGCCGCGACAAGATGATGCCGCGGATGATCCTGTTTGCGCCGGTCCTGCAGCTCGTGCTGTTTGGATATGCGGCGACCAGTGATGTGCGGAACGTCCCGGTCGCCGTGTATGATGGCGATCGCAGTGCCGACAGCCGCCTGATCGTGGAGGAGATCGCGCACAGCTACTACTTCCATCTCGTGCCCGCAGCCCAGGACCCACGGGACCTCGAACGCCAACTCCTAACGGGCAAGGCCCAGATTGGCCTGCACATCCCGCCGGACTTCCACCGCGACCTCATGCTGGGGAAGACGCCGCAGATCGGGCTGTTAGTGGACGGCACCGACTCCAACACAGCCGGTGTGGCGGCAGCGTATCTGCAGGGGATCCTGCGGCAGAGGTCGCTGCAGTTCCAGACGCGCCAGTCACGCGCCGACGGTAGCTTCGGGGTCGACATGCCGATACTCACCCCCGAGCCTCGGGTGTGGTTCAACGACGAGCTCAAGAGCATCAACTTCATGGTGCCGGGTGTAGTGGGGCTGATCCTGCTGGTGCTCACCGTCAACCTGGCGGCTCTGTCCATCGTCCGCGAGCGCGAGACGGGAACGCTCGAGCAACTGATGGTAACGCCCCTGCGCAGCTACGAACTGCTGCTGGGGAAGATGATTCCCTACGGGTTGCTCACCTTGCTCGACAGCGGCGTCATCGTCTTGGTGGCTCGGCTGTGGTTCCACGTTCCGCTGCGGGGAAGTCTGGTGCTGCTCTTCGCCATGGCCGCGGTGTTCCTGGTGACCAATCTGGGGCTTGGTCTGCTGATCTCGGCGGTGTCGCGGACTCAGCAGGAGGCGCAGATACTGGCCTTCCTGCTGATCATGCCCTCGGTGTTGCTCTCCGGCTTCATGTTCCCGATTCAGAACATGCCGGAGGTGGTCCAGTGGGCGACGTACCTGATCCCCTTCCGCTACTTCCTGGAGATTGCTCGCGGGCTGTTTCTCAAGGGTGTCGGCGTGGCTGTCCTGTGGCCGCAGATGCTGGTGCTGTCGGCCTTCGCGCTGGCGCTTCTCGGCGCTGGTGTCGCGGCCTTCAAGAAGCGGCTGTAGTCGGGGCTGAGGCGGCAAGCCCACGAGCTTGCGCACACGAACAAGAGGGCCGGACTGCCAGGATGGCGGTCCGGCCCTTCGCATGTCGGCGAGTTGACGTCGCGGGCCTTAGCGCAGGGGAACGACCTTGCCGCTGCAGAGTGTGACCGGCCCTAGTAGACCCGAATCGAGCAGCGGCGAGTCCTTGTGGTAGTGCTTCCAGGTGGTGAAGGTATAGCGTCCGGTCGCCGGACGTGGCTTGCCTTCGAGGAGCCAGGAAGGCCACGCCTTCATCGAGCCACCGCTGGTGAACTCGGCGTCATCGGGAAGCTGCTCGTCGCCGATGAGTCGGTTCGGCCACAGGTTGGTGATCCTGACCTCCAGCGAGTTCGCACCGGCCTTCGCAGCGGAGGTGATGTCCACCTCGAAGGGCGGCTTCCACAGGGTTCCGAGGTCGCGACCGTTGAGTCGCACCTGGGCGAACTCGTGCACGACGCCCAGATTCAGCTTGAGCACGCTGCCGGGTGTGAGCAACTGGGCCGGTACGTCGATCTGCTTCGCGTAGGTCGCGGTGCCCGAGAAGTACTTGATGCCAAGGTCGTCGCTCTCGGGCCAGGAGATCAGCTTGTCGAAGGTCGTCTTCTCGGGCGCTCCCCAGTTCGGCGGGAAGCGGACCTCCCAGGGACCGGCGATCTCGATCGGCGGCTGGACCTGCGCCACCTGTGCCCGCAGGACCTTGCCGCCGGCAGTGGTAGCCTCGTAGTTGCCCCGCTGCCAGGCGGTGAGGGTGGGCGTGCCGTCAGCGCTCAGCGACAGGTCTGCCATGGCCTGAAGGGTGGTGTCGAAGCCCGCCTCGGTGCCGTCCGGGAGGTCGACGGACTGGTTCTCGGCATAGGTCTTCGCGTAGAGCCGACCGTCGAGGAGGTACTCGACACGGAGCTGCTTGACGACCAAAGGCGCCGGGTCACCGGCGATGTCGTTGCCCGCGATGACAGAGAGGGTACCATCGTGGACCAGGGCCTGCAGTTGGGTGGTCAGATCGGCGGAACCGCTCTGCGCCGGAGTTGGCTCGTCAAGGCTGGGCAGGCCGTACAGCGCCTTCAGGATCACCAGGTCGGGCTTCTCACCCGGCTGAGCGGCCGCTAGCGCGTCCTTGCCGGGGAGCTGCAAGGTCGAGTTCTCGGTGACCGTCGCGACAAAGGGGCGGCCATTGTAGGTATAGCGGACGAGAAGCTGCTTGACGATGTCCTGAGCGGGGTCACCGGCCAGCGTGTTGTCCGCGCGGACCGTCAGTGTTGCATTGCGGACCATGTGCGAGAGCTGGGTCGTGACCTCCACTACGTTGGGAGTGGCGGCCTCCGCAGGACCGTAGAGGGCGCGACGGATCTGCAGGTCGGCACGGCGCATCGGCGGTCGCTGGAGCAGGGACACGCCGTCACGCTGAGCCGCTACGAGGTTGTCGGCAGCCTCAAGCGGCTGGCGGAAGACCACGAAGACCGTGCCCGAGGGATCAAGCCGCAGGGGCACGGTGGTGCGGCCCTGATCCTGGCGAAAGACCGGCGCGCGCTCGACGGTGCCGGTGTCCGGGTGCCAGAGCTCGGGGACCTTGCCCGCAACCCGGAAGGTGCACTCGACGTACTCGGTGCGCGGACTCTGACAGGCGACGAAGTAGAGGTCGGCACCTTCGGCCTGGCGGTGCAGGTAGTTGAGGATCGGTCGGCGGTTGCCGGCGGTGTACTCGAAGTCGGGCGGCCCAACGCGGGCGGCGAGAACCTCCTGGATGGGCTTGCCCCAGATGATAGAGCCCTTGCCGAAGGCGCGCTCGGTGACTTTCTGGCCGTCGCAGTCGCCCCAGAGCTCCTGGGCGAGAGCTTGCACCTGCGAGTCGGCTGTGGGGTAGCCCTGCAGCCCTGGTGCCCGCAAGGGGCGCGGACCGATGACAGTCGCACCGTCGCGCACCAGGTTACGGATACGAGTCAGGAGCGCGACGCTCATGGTCTGGCTCTCGGGCAGAACGAGGAGGCGATAGCTCATGCCGTCAGGCAGCACGAGGCGGCCGTCTTGCACGGTCATGCGGTGGAGGATCACGTCGGTGTTGCAGGCGTCGTAGTCATAGCCCTCGGGCGGCGCCGGACGCAGACCGCTCCGACCGGCGGGGCTGTTCGGCGACCCCTCACCGATGAAGTAGCACAGGTCGGCCGAGAAGAGGCCCTCCTGCAGCAGGTACTGGCAGCGAGTGAGGTAGCTGGTCCAGGCTGGAGCCTGCTCCCACCAGGTAATGGTGCGCTCGAAGTGGAAGCCGTGCGGCCCCATGGTCATCCCGGGCAGGTACTCGGTCCAGGGCTGATGCGCATAGCGGTGGAAGATGAAGCGGTTCACGCCGCCGCAGTAGATGAGGTCGCCCAGGGCCTTGAGCGAGTAGGGATGATTCTGCCACTTGCCCTCGCTGGAGTCGGCGGTGAAGGATTCCGCGCCGACGTACCTCCTGCCGAAGGTGTGGGCGATGGAGGAGGCGAGCTTGCTGTTCTGGTTGCTGTTGCCCTGCCCGGCCCAGAATTCGGACATGGGAACGTCAGCCTTCGAGCCGGAGGTAAGGTCGTCGAAGCCGCCGTTCCCATAGGGCTCAGCGGAGAGCAGCATCCCGCGCTGATGGAGAAGCTCGGCAAAGTAACCGAAGTAGTTCTCGGCGAAGAGGTCGGCGATGGTGCGCCGCAGGTCCCACAGGAACCGCTCAGAGAGGTCGAGACTGCCGACCACTCGCCCGGTCATCACGGGGAGGAAGGGCAGCATGTCGTAACCGCAGCGGCGCTGGAACTCCTCACGCATGAGCGGGGTCCAGTTCTGGGTGAAGACCTCGTAGCTGTCGATGAGACTGTGCTTGAGGGTCTTCCCGGCAAGCGGCCCGACGTCGCCGATCACCTTGTCCACCATCCCGGCGAAGTGGGCCCGGACCGCCTCGCGACTCATCTTGTCGCACTCCAGTCCGATTCCCTCCGCAGAGGCCGGGTGATTCTGCTTGCCCGTGGGAGTGTAGCCGAAGCGCAAAACGGTCCAGTCTCCGGCCGGGGCGTTCCAGGTCAGCTTCCCGTCGGCCTCCATCTGGGCAGTCAGGTCGAGGATACGACTGCGGTCGACGGCGGCGTCGGCATCCACCGTCTGGGTGTCCGGCGCCGGGTTGTTGCCGCGCGTGAACCCGGCCTTGGCGGCGAGGTTGCCGATCCGGTACCCCGCCTCGATCTCGATCTCTCCGAGGTTGAAGGCCCCGCGAGGCGAGGCGATCTGCGGGAAGCTGATGCGCCAGATTCGGCCCGTTGCAGGGCTGAAGCCGACGGTCATCGGGGTCTTGGTGATGCCTGGCTCGGGCACGGTGAAGTCGGCGACCTTGCGGAAGGTGGCTCCGTCATCGGAGACCTCGAGGGTGCCCCGGATCGCGCCGCGACCACCGACTGCCTTGATGGAAAGCCCCCGGGCGGTGACGGCAGCGGGGTACTCCATCAGGAAGTCATAGGTCTTGTCCTTCACGCGGCCGACGAGGGCGACCGCAGTCCCCGGGTTGCCGTCCACCAGTCGACCGGCATCGACCCCCGGCAGGTTCGTGGTCACCTTCGGTTGTGCCTCGGGTGCTGCGGCTTGCTCTGCCGGTGCTGTTGGGAAGGCCAGCACGGCGATGTCGCGGTAGAAGCCCACGTTTGCCTGGGGCTGAGCGAGCTGGACGGCCACCTGCGAAGGACCGGTCACGCGCTGCTCGGTGAAGACGACCATCTGCATGGCGTGCTCGGGAGTGTTCCAGGGGCCGCCGCTGCTGGACCAACCGGCGCAGTTGTGGATGCACAGCTCAAGACCCAGCCGGTTCGCCTCCTGCACGGCGTGAGTGATCATCTCGCGCCATTCCGGGCTCATGTACTTCACGGGGCCGGGCAGGATGCCATCGGTTACGTCGAAGATCTCTGCGCCGCCGAGGCCGACCTGCTTCATGGCCTCGAGGTCGCGGGTGATGCCGATCTTGGTGATGTTGCCGTTCATCCAGTGCCACCAGGTCCAGGGCTTGGCCGAATCAGGAGGGTTGCGGAAGCCCTGCTCCAGCGCGACGCCGGCGGTAGCGTCCGCCGCTGGACAGACCCCCGAGAGCCCCAGGACAGTCAGGAGAACGAAGGCCAGGACAAGCGTGCCGACAAGGGGCGACCGTCGCATGGGCATCACTCCAGGAGAGACAGTTATCCCGCCACGGCGGGAGAGGTGCACGGCAGGACGAACCTCCCGGCCGTTCTGAGGCAGCCGGTTGGCCCCAGCGCAGTTTTCCTCGCGGTGCTGCGAATCCCTTCGGTGTTCGCTTCGGCGCCAATGGGTCGACCTTGCTTGGGCGAAGGGACGGCTAAGGCTTCGCCGGCAGCTTCACTGCCACGAGTTCGCGGTCGCCGGTAGCAAGGATCTCGTCCTGGCCGTCACCGTCGACATCAGCAGCGGCCACCTTGCGCACCGGACCCGACAGGCGCAGCAGAGGCGTGACATGACCTTCGGCATCGACGAGTTGCAGCAGTCCATCGGCACAGCCGACGGCGACGCTGTCACCGCAGGCGGCCAGCATGAGAGGTATGCCGGATAGCTGCCTTCGCCAGGCCGCGCTGCCATCACTGCGGAAGGCGGCCAGGTTGAGGTCGTGAGACTCGGCGGAGGCCACCAGAAGGGTCCCCTGCGGGCCTCGCAGCGTCGTCAAGTCGGTGACGAACCCACCCACGTTGGCATCGAAGACCCGGTTGCCGGCGCCATCGCGCACGTAGACCCCGCAGGTCTGAGCGCCGAAGACGGCTTCGTCCTTACCGTCACCGTTCAGATCAGCGCAGAGGGCTGCCGTGCTGATCGGCCCGGGCCCCGAGACCACGTAGAGGCGCTTCCCGGCACTGTCGAGGACATCCCAGCCGTAGTACTCCTGGCCGCAGAGGATCTCGAGCTTGCCGTCTCCCTTGAGGTCGCCGAGGGCCCCCTCCTGGCCGGCATGCTCGACTTCGAAGGCCCACAGATCGGCTCCCCTGGCGTCGAGGCAGTAGAAGTGCCAGTTCTCGCAGGACACGACGACCTCGGTCTGCGCGTCTCCGTTGAGGTCGCCCAGGCCGGTCCACATCACATTGCCCTGACGGCCCCAGAAGAAGGGGAACTCGCGGGTCCAGAGTTGCTTGCCGGTCGGGTCGAGGCAGAGGAGCCGCTGACCGTTGGTGCCGACCAGGATCTCGTCGCCGGGCTTTCCGTCGAGGTTGCCGGCAGCAAGGCAGTTCACCTGGGCTCCGGCGTCTGCCGACCAGGCGACCTTGCCCTCGGTGTAGGCAAGGACGGTGCCGTCGCGAAGGCCGCAGATCACCGAGGCCGTGCCCCGCGTCAGAGCGGCACTGCAGAGGGCGGTCGCACTCCCGGTCTCGTTGGGCTCGATGCGTGGGGTACCGGTCTGCGGCGTCTCAGGAAGGCCCCAGGCACGGATGCCCTTGAGGAAGAGTGCGCAGCCCTTGCGTGGCGTGGCGCTGACCTTGAGGTACCGGGCGCGCAGGCCGGGAGTATCGACTGCGTACTCGGGATAGGAGGGCACTTCGTGGTCGGCCGCGTCCTCGAACCGCTTCAGCTCCGTCCAGGGACCGTTGAGGTTCTCCGCGGCACTGAGGGTGAGCGACGCGAGACGGTAGCTGATCCCGCGAGCGGAGTTGTTGGTGCACATCGTGCGGACGGCGACCCGGGAGACGTCGCGCACTTGCGGCAGGCTCACAGTGATCTCCGCCGCCTGGTCCTCCGGCCAAAGCACGATGCTGTCCCAGTCCGAGGCGAGCCGCTGCGGGTCGATACGGTACCCGGCATCCCAGGTGCTGACAGGTAGCGGCAAGGGCGTGCAGGAGACCTGCGTGCCGACCTCGCTGGTGACCAGTCGCGGCATCGGAGGAAGCTCGGTCTGCCACAGCGGCCTCGCGATCGGCTGAGCCGTCGACGGAGCGGGTATGGAGGCCGGAGGAAGGGTGGCAAGGGATTCGAGTGCCATGAACTGCTCCGTGAAGAGCGGCTGGGACTGGGCTGCGAGGCCGGGCAGATCTACGGAACCTCGCTCCATGGACCCCTCAAGGGCCTTGCCCTGCAACTCAAGGTGGTAGGCAATGGGCGCGCTGCAGTCGGCGGTCAGTCGCGCCGGAGCGAGAGTGAGTGAGTAGGAGGCGGGTGCCGAGGTCGTCACTGTCAGAGCGCCCCAGTGGAACCGTGTGGCTTCGGCGACGGCGATGGCTCCCGAATCACGCACGATCCAGAGACGGGCATCGGTGTCCGGGGCTCCCGCGAAGGTCGGCTGACCGGTACCTGCGACGAAGCGGTTGCTGCCGCTGCCCACCAGCAGAGCATCACCGGGCAAGCGACGCACCGGCGCCGGGGCTTGCCCCGTCTTGTGGGTCTGGATCACGTTAAGGAAGCTGGAACTCTCGCCGGGCTGCAGCCTGCGCTGTTGGGTCTGTCGCAGCTCCTTGACCAGCCCATCGTTGCAGTAGGGATAGCTTCCGTAGTAGTTGATCCCGTGGTAGTCGAGCATCTCGCGCGCCCGACAAAGGGAGTCATCGACGCGGCTGAGGGTCATCGATTCGCCCTGCTGGTCGACGGTGAAGGCTCCGTTGTCGGAGAGCCGGGCATCGCCCAGACTTCGCCAGAGCGCCTCGAAGGAGTACTCGCCGGGCTCACGCGCGGTCAGACGGTCCACGACGACGACAGCCTCCTCCGGCAGCCACAGGAGGCTGCGACGCCAGTCCACACCGTTGTAGGCGCTGGAGAGCAGCTCGACCAATCCGGCGGAGCCCAGACTGGCCTTGGCCTCCAGGCTCACCAGAGGCGGCGGCGCGTAGGAGACGCCGTCGTGGTTGACCAGCATCGTGTTGTGTCGGCGAGCGCTGATCTCGACATAGTGGCCCTCGGTGAGGAACAGGCGACCGTTGTCGGTGAAGCGCAGGATCGAGGCGCCGTCTTCGTGGCCATGACTGAGGACGGAGATCCCGTCGATGAGCAGGTACTGGTCCTGGGGAGTGAAGCCCGTACGCAAGGAGAGCTTGTCGAAGGCCTTCTCGGGAGGAACGGACTCTGCCGGCCACTTCGCGGCCTCGGGGTCTTTGCGGGTTGAGGCGGCCACATCATACAGGCGACCCTTGAGTGGGATGTAGGCGACCCCGAGCAGGTCAGTGGGGAGCTTCGCCGGGCGGTCGTTCGCGAAGGCACCCAGCGGCGGACGAGTGCCCTGGAGGAACCACTTGAGCGTGTCGTCGCCGTAGAACCAGTTCGCCTTCTGCAGGAGGCCCGTAGGAAGTGAACCGCGCCAGGCGCCGTCATCGCCGAAGGTGCCGCCACCGTTGATGTTGTCGGTACACAGCATCTGCCAGCGTGCCTGCAGCAGACAGTTGCCGTTGGTGAAGTAGTCCATATCGCCGGACTTGAGGGCGTACTCGGAGAGGAAGTCGTTGCCTGCGATGGGGCCGTAGGCGTAGGAGTCATGCACCCGCGGCGTCTGCTCGCCCAGGGTGATGAGTGGTTCGGTCATGGTCTTCCAGTGACCGTTGATGCCGTAGTAACGGTCGAAGTAGGCTCCGTGCATGTACAGGCACAGGCCCTGGTCGAGCTGGTGTCCGTCGACGATGGGGCGATTGACGCTCTGCACGCTGCGACCGTAGGCCTGCTCGTTGCGCACGCCGATGAGTAGGAGGCGATTGAGTATCTCCAGCTTCAGCGTATCGGGCAGGGCCGGGCACTCATCGATCAGGTCCCAGCCCTCCAGGGTGTTGAAGGTCCACTCCATCGGCCCGCGAGCATTGGAGGCCGGGGCGTCGAGGATCTGGCGCCAGATCGCCGCGTAGAGGCGGGCCCAGCGCTCGTCACCGGTCAGGTACCAGTTGCGGGCCATGGCCTTGGTGCCCTGCATGGTATCGCGCACGGGCACGAAGGCATTGGTGTCGAGGGCGCTCCTCGCCGCAGCGGCCTGGGTAGCGATGGCGGTGTCACTGGGACCGGTGGCAGGTACGATGCCGTCGGCGAGAGCGGTGTCGCCGGGCTGAAGGTCCATGAGGTCAGGGAGTACGAGATCGGTCCGGGTAGCAGAGCGCCGGATCGTCTCGAGCAGACGCTGCAGGGCAGGCTCGAAGCCCGCGGGGTCACTGGCTCCCACAACCACCACATTGCGACCGGCGCCCCAGGGGTCATGGACAGTCTGGACCACCACACCGGGATTGCCCAGGGCGAGGAGGTTCGTCGTGGAGCCCTCTTCGTACAGGGCCACGTCGTCGTACCAGATGCTGCCCTCGCCGTGCAGGTACAGGAGGAGGCGTCCGAAGGCGGCGCCCTCGGGGACCTTGAAGGGGTTGGCGACGGTAGTCCACTGGTCGGAGGTCTGCAGCGTCACGTCGTTACCGCCCAGGGGACGGCTGGGGGTACCGTTGTCGTAGAAGTCTACGTGGAAGAGGCCACGAGCCTTGGGCGCAAGCGTCGCGCGATAGGCTACGGTCATGCGGTAGGAGTGCCCCGGCTTGACGTCGAGGTTGCGCATGACGCAAGCTCGGCCCTCCGGCTCTGACCGCTTGCCATCGATGCGGACGCTGTTTGGCGCACTGCGGAACTGCGTCGAGTCCAGGGTCAGCGCATGCGTGGCCCCGGTCGGCGTGGAGTACGCCCACAGGTCGGGGGTGCCGTCCGAGTTGCTGTCGCGGTCGAAGCCGGGATTGGCCAGACCCTTGCCCGGGTAGATACCGTCGACGAAGCAGAGACGCCGGGCGTAGAGCTTGCCGATCAGCGCGTTCGAACTGCAGTCGCCGAGAGCGAGGCAGTGCTGCTGACGCAGTGTCTCCTCCGTGAGAGAGGAAGCCGACACAAGGGGGAGCTGCACGCCCGTGAGTCGGGCGATCTCGGCCTGGAGGTTCTTCGCCAGCTCTTGGAGACGAGGGTCCTCGCCGGGGACAAGGAGGGCCTGAGGCTTCCCGGCGCTCACCAGTGGAGTCTGCAGGCAGGGGTCCTTGAGACGGTCGAGGTGGTCCACCACTGCCGCCTGGGCGGAGAGAGTGGCCAGCAGAGTCAGGGCGAGACTCAGACAGAGACGTCGCATGGAAGTGCCCCTCCGGAGACGGATTGCGGCCTCGAGAGACAGTATTCTCGTTGCCCTCGGCGCGGACCTTGCCCCGGAACAGGTTGCCGCAGGCCCAGGCGTCCACGGTCAGTACCCAAGGAACCGGCGCGGGAGGCGGCGAACTCTTTGGCCAAAGCCGTGCCGACTTCGCGAGAACGGGTGAAACCATGCGCAACTTGTGCTCTGTCGCAGTCGTAGCCCTGGGAAGTGCGCTTGCGTCGATGCCCGCGGTGGCAGGGACGATCCCCTGGGATACCACCTACGCACCGGAGGGTCTGCCGCAGGTGACGGTCCGCTGGGAGGATCCGGAGCAGCGTGAGGTCTTCGTGGTGGAGGGTCAGGAGTACCAGTGCCGGGTGGCGACGTGGCCGGCGAAGATCCTGTCGCTGCGAGTCCACGGCAAGGATCTACTCGGCCCGGAGGGCCTCAGTCCGAGCTTCGTTGATGCCCAGGGCAGCCGATACACGGTAGCACCCCGGGACCTGACGCCGGTCTGGGACGTGTGGCGACGACGCTGGACACCGGCCTCCGACTCCCGGGCTCGAATGAACGTGTGGAGCGCGAGTCCCTACTACTGGGACGCGCATCTGCTGGAGATACCACTGGTAACTGAGGGCTACCTGGCCGCACGCAGCTCTCTGAAGGAGGGCCGCCTTCTGGCCGGGTGGGACTTCCAGGCCGATGCAGAGGGTTGGCGAGCGCTCCATAGTTGCACCGTCGAGGCGAAGCCCGAAGGAACGCTGCTGATCACCGCCACGGGTGATGACCCGTACCTGGAGAGCCCGGCGGTGAGTGTTGCCGGGCCGCTGCAGGTCGTGCTACGGATGCGGACGCAGGCTGGTGGCGGCGCCGCCCTCTACTGGACCTCGGACACGGCCCCCGAGTATGGCGGAGGAAGTGTGGCGACCTTCCCGGTCACGGCGGACGGCGAGTGGCATGAGTATCGGGTGCCGATTCAGTTCGCTGGGAAGCTGACTCGCGTGCGTCTCGACCCGCCGGGTGAGACCGGGACCACCGAAGTCGAATGGGTGCGCCTCCAGGAGCGCCCGCAGGATGACCCGAAGGCGCCGAAACCCGCTCGCGGTGAGTTGGTATTCCACGCCTACGCAGACCAGTTGCGGATTGAGTTTCGAGTGGACCAGCCCGAAGGCCAACCCGCTCCACAGAGGGCCATCCTGGAGGGCGAGACCCCCGGGGCGAGGGTCGAGACAGTTGGAGAACGCCCGCTGCTGAAGCTGGGCGAAGGAGAAGGCACAGCGCTGGTTCTGGGCCGCCCGCGAGCGACCTTCGACCCGGAGCACAAGCTCTGGTCGGCACGGATGGAAGACGCGCGTCCCGGCACCTACTGGGTGATGAAGCCGACGCATTCAGGGACGACTACGGAAGCGTTGTTTGCGAATGACCTGTTCCCGATGGGCGACAACGCGGTCTCCGTGACCGGGGGCTACTGGCTGGGCTATGACGAGGCCTCTGGGCTGTACCGGGTCCAGGTGGCGCGAACCGGCGGCGGCTATAGCTTCGAAGAGGGCTACATGAACCCGAGTCGGCGTGCCTCCGTGGGTCTGCGTTTCCACGATGAGAGCGTGGACCGGTCGATGATCGTGAAGTGCATGACGGGGATCGGTTGCCTGGAGGCTTCCGTGCTGACGGACGAGTACGGCTTTCCGCTTCCGACGCCTGCCTTCGTGTGCAAGAACTTCGGTGGCGAGCTGGAGGAGCCTGACGACTCGGCCTACGGGGACTCCTACTTCCCGGTGGCCCTGGAGGCCAACCAAGACAAGTCGCTGCAGGTGGCGAACCTGATCCAGGGCTGGGGCAACCACATGCTCAAACAGGTGTCCTCGATCCGCTTTTTCAACATCTACTGGCACCTGTCTACGGGCGCCTCGGAGACGACCTGCTTCACCCACAACTGGATGCAGATCGGGCGCAGCGGAGTACTGCACATCCCCGACTTCCGCCCGCTCTCAGGGCCCTTCACGGTGGGGCAGCCGCAGCATGGGTGCGTGCAGTGGCCAGGCTTCCTGCAGTACAACGGCGGCAAGGGCAGGCTGGTATATGAGAAGACGGTACTCGAGTCGGTCAGCCCCTGCCTGGCTCGATTCACGCTGCACTACCACACCTCAGACGACACCGCGCGGGCCCGGTTGTCGGTGATGGAGATCCCGCAACGCGACGAGATGCGTACCTTCGTGCGGCTACGGTACGACTGGGAGAAGCCGGTTGAGATCGTGGGCGACGCTCGGCTGAACTTCCGGTGGCTGAACCTCTTCGAGAAGCGGATGCCCGCTGCGCTGATCTACACCGACGCCGAGGCCAAGACCCAGCAGGTGGCCATGAAGACCGACGACACCCCGATGCTGACCGGCGTGCCGCTGACGAAGCAGTCGCCCTTCGTGGGCTCGGTGGCAGACGCCGGCGGGTATGGCTGCGTGGTGCTGGTGCGTGGATTCCGCGCTCGGCTGGGAGGAGTGGACTACGACCAGGCGGCCGTCTCGGCCCAGTTCGGTACCGGCGACGGGAGCTACTGGCTCACGGTGCCGACGGAGACGCTGAAGCTGCTTGCCGGCGACTTCGTCGAGGCCGAGGTCATGCTCATGCCGCACGGAGAGCCGACACTGCCCGCCTTCAAGGCCGAACGGGAACGCACCGAGCGCTTCGGAGACGGCGTGCCGGTGGTGAAGGAGGTCAAGGTGGGGGAGAAGCTGTCGGACTTCCCGGCGAGGGTGCAGGCGGCAGAGGAGGTGGCTGCCTTCTCGATCGAGGGCGGCTTCGACTACATGCCGCTCATCGTCGAGGGCTTCCAGCGGCCGGGCGTGCCGATCCTGTGGCGAGGTGACCTCTGGCAGGACCAGCAGGTCGGCGGCGGCGACGGCTACCAGGTGGAGGGCGATGGGAAGGGCGGCTACCGATTCGTGTTCCTCTACCCGGTTCGCAGGGGGCAGGGACTGAGCTGCATGGTGACGAGAGCGGATTGCACCACGGGGATCAGTCGGATGTACGACGAGAACGGAAGGCTGGTGCTCGAGGCCCCGCAGGAGGGCGAGTTCCACCTGAAGGCCCCGGTGCTGTTCGGGCCGGGCCGGAACGTGCTGACTGCCGGTGCGCCGGTTCTGTCCTTCACCGGGCAGGGGACGCGGGTCGCTGCAGTGCCGGTGTCCGTCTCGCCGGTTGAGGGAAGGGCCGTCGTTGAGACGAACGCCAAAGGCGATCAGGTGCGTGTGGCGGGTGCGGCGACGGTGACCTTCTCGCAGCTCCAGCCGGGCGGCGTGTACCAGGTGACGGTGGACGGTGTCGCCACGACTCAGGCCGCCGACCAGGGAAGGCTGCAGGTTCAGGTGAAGGGGCCGGAGAGCCGTATCGCGATTGCCCTGCTGAAGTGACGCACGGGACTTCGTTTCCCTCTGCACACGCTGAGCGAAAGGTGGAGATCAGATGCGAATCAGACTGGCTTTGACGGTTGTGCTCCTGGCAGCCATGGGTACGGCAGCCCTGGCGCAAGCCCCGGCGACGGCACCCGAGGAGACCAAAGAGCAGCGGGACGCACGGGTGCAGTGGTGGCGTGAGGCGCGGTTTGGCCTGTTCATCCATTGGGGGCTGTATGCGGTGCCTGCCGGAGTGTGGAAGGGGCAGCCGGTCGCTGGGATCGGTGAGTGGATCATGAACCGGGGCAAGATACCGGTCCAGGACTACGGCGCCCTGACAAGCCAGTTCAACCCCGTGCGGTTCAACGCCGACGAGTGGGTGTCGATGGCCAAGAACGCCGGGATGAAGTACATCGTCATCACCTCCAAGCACCACGACGGCTTCGCGATGTTCCGGTCGGCGGCGACGCCCTACAACATCTACGACGCGACGCCCTTCCACCGCGACCCGCTGAAGGAGCTTGCCGAGGCCTGTGAGCGCCAGGGCATGCGACTGGGCTTCTACTACTCCCAGGCCCAGGACTGGCACCACCCGGGCGGCGCTGCTTCAGGCGGCCACTGGGACAAGGCTCAGGAGGGCGACCTGGGCCAGTACCTGCGCACGATCGCCGTGCCGCAGGTGCGGGAGTTGCTGACCAACTACGGGCATGTTTCGGTGCTGTGGTGGGATACGCCGGTGGGGATGACCAAGGAGTATGCCGACCTGCTGCGACCGCTGCTGAAGCTGCAGCCGGGGATCATCACCAACAACCGGCTGGGTGGCGGTTACGGCGGCGACAGTGAGACACCGGAGCAGCGGATCCCGGCGACCGGTCTGGGCGACCGCGACTGGGAGACCTGCATGACCATGAACGACACCTGGGGCTTCAAGGTCAACGACAACAACTGGAAGCCGACGGTCACGCTGATCCGGAACCTGATCGACATTGCCAGCAAGGGCGGCAACTACCTGCTGAACGTGGGGCCGACGGCCGAGGGCGTCATTCCGCAGGCCAGCGTCGATCGACTGGCGGAGATCGGCAAGTGGATGAAAGTCAATGGCGAGGCCATCTACGCGACGAAGCCGAGTCCCTTCAGGAAACTCGCCTGGGGACGCTGCACCCAGAAACCGGGTAAGCTATACCTGCACGTGTTCGACTGGCCGACTGACGGGAAGCTGGTTGTGCCGGTGCTGAACCACGTCACGAAGGCCTACCTCCTGGCGGACCCGGAGACCACGCTGAGCACTACAGCGACGGCAGACTCGGTGACCATCGCCGTGCCTCCGACGGCACCGGATACCCTGGCCAGTGTCGTCGTGGCGGAGATCGAAGGCGAGCCACAGGTCGCGGTACAGGACACGGCCATAGCCCAGCAGTCGGACGGGACGGCGAGGCTGCGCGCCTTCGATGCCGAGGTGATCGCCAAGAGCGCGAAGCTAGAAGGCTCCGGCGAGCAGAACATCGGGTTCTGGACCGAGGTCGACGACCTGGTGCAGTGGCAGTTGCGAGTGGACAAGCCGGGGCGCTACGAGGTCCAGGTCAACTACTCCTGCGAGCCCGGCAGTGAGGGGAGCGAATACGTTGTTGTGATCGGCGACCGGGCGGTTGTGGGGAAGGTGGCGGCCACGAAGTCGTGGACGGACTACCAGGTGGCAAGCCTCGGGACGGTGGACCTCACCAGCACGGGGAAGGTCGGGGTGATGGTGCGGGCTTTGCGGAAACCGGCTCTGGCGGTGATGAACCTGCGGTCGGTGGTGCTCAAGCCGGTTGCGCAGTAGGCACAGGGGAGCGTTGCGAGCCAAGATAGCGATGGCCGGGCTGCTTGCAGCCCGGCCATCGAGGTTTCGGCAGACTACTCAGCAGTTACGCGCAGAACCCACTTACCTTCAGCGACTGCCTCGCGGCTTGTGAGGGTGATGCGGTACAGGTGGTCGCCCCATACGGGCACCATCCTGGGGTCCTGCAACTCGAGGCGTTCTACGGTCGGGGTCAGAACCTCGGCCGGATACTGCATAGTCACCCTTCGGCCATCCGGCAGCACGATCACGCCGGGTTGTGAGACGTCCGGCTCGCAGGGCGTCATGAGGCTGAGGGTTACCTCAGCGGCCTTGGTGAGACGGAAGTCGTCGATGACTTCGACCGCAGAGGAGGAACCGCGCTGCAGGCAGAGAGTGCGCTGCCAGGTCTTCACACCGGCCTCCTCAGGGTAGGCGCCGGCGATGTCCAGCGACAGGCAAGCATGGTCGTCGGTGCACTCGTGGCGAGCATCGCGGGCACGGAAGCTGCCACCGGGAGCCTGCTGCACGCCGCCGATAGTGGGCAGGTTGTGGTAGGCCGACTGCATGGTCCACAGCTCATAGCGGCGGGAGCTGAAGGTCTTCGCGGTGTACTGCTCCACACCGGCGTCGATGAGGATCGGCCGGCCGTCGCAGAAGAGTATGAACTGGCCGACGTCGTTGTGGTTGTGGCTCTCGGCGTTGTGTCCACCCTTGCCGGCAAGGTACAGGCCCTTGTCGGAGCCCTCCTGCTCACGGGCGGCGAAGACCTCGATCCCGTCCATCCAGACGTCACGGACGAAGGGTGGCTCGGGCGATGCAGGGAGGATCTGGCTGTAGTTGAAGGCTGCCGGTAACTTGCGCCCCAGAGTGAAGGCACCAATCAGGGTCTTCTCTTCCGTTGTGCGGCGATGGAAGGCCGCCGAGCCCAGGGCCATGAGATTGTTGTCGCCGATGCGTTGCCCGTAGCGGAAGACCATCTCGGCGGAGATGCCGACCTTCGCGCTGCCGTCGGCGAAGTTGAGGAACCAGTTGCCGCCGCCGATGTAGGAGCGATAGAGGAACCGGCCCAGGTTGGCGACCAGCGGCTCCGCGTAGACGTCGATATGGCCTGCTGTGGCGCCGTGGAGGAGTTCCAGGCAGTCGAAGAGCGAACCACCGGCGCGGTCCCAGTAGGAGGTGCCCTCGTCGCAGCCACCGTCGGAGTGGTACACAGCCAGGAAGCTGTCGAGACTGCGCAGGGCCTTGGCGACAGCCGCAAGCCGCCGATCGAAATCGGTCTCCAGCACGAGCGCGGCCGTCAGGCAGTTCGAGTTGCACCACGGGCACCAGTTGTTCACGCTCCGGCGGGAGGACTCGTTGAGGCCCATCCACCAGAAATCGTCGCGGTTCAGGTAGGGCTCAAGGATGCGTTCGCTGACTTCGCGCCGCAGGCGGTCGCAGACAACGGGCGCCTCCATCTCCAGTTGTGAGGAGAGCAGGTAGTAGGTCCACGCCATCAACCCGCCGGTCTCGGCCGCGAACAGGTCGATGATGCGCTCGGCGGTGTCGGGCAGCGGGCTGCCGGGGAACCGCTGCGACTGGTTGTGAGCGGGCACGCCCCAGAAGGACTCCTCGCACACCGCCCAGAGGCCGTTGATAATGTCGTCGAGGAAGCGGCCCTTGTTCTCGATGCACTCGGCCATGACCAGGTTCGAGAGGTCACGTCGGCGAGCGAAGTGCGGACCTTCGTAGCGGCTGCGGTTGCCCATGCGGCGGAACTGCATGAACAGCGTCGCGGGCAAGGAGGGCCACTCGTGGTACAGGAGCTTCTCGGCTGCCTGCAGGTAGGCATCGCAGACCTCCCGGGGCAGTGTC
Organism: Armatimonadia bacterium; assembly: GCA_039679385.1. Lineage (NCBI taxonomy): Bacteria > Bacillati > Armatimonadota > Armatimonadia > Armatimonadia bacterium. Next base: position 33,833 of record JBDKVB010000007.1, read on the forward strand.
TCCCAGGCCTCGCGTTCCTTGGCGGTCGGGAAGGGATGGTACTGATCCTGGGGCAGCAGGAATCGGGCCAGATCATCTCTGGGGTAGCGTTCAGCTAGCACGGGAAGGGTTTCCTTTCGCTCGGGCAGACGCGCTTGGGATCGGATTCCGGTCAACAAGCGAGGCTGATTCGTCGCCGGTGTCCCTGCGGCCTTCCCCTGTGTGGGCCCTGGGTTACTGCGTCCTCACCGGGACTGCGCCTCAGGCGGCCACCAGCGGAACACCCAGGAGGGGTCCTCAGTCGCACAGGCCACGGCTGATAGATAGCCCGCTGCCGGTTCAAAGGAGACCAGCGACCAGGGACCGGAGTAGTGCGGCGGAAGGTGGAAGAAGGGTCGCGACGTCTCCGGGCAGATCTCGACCGCGAAGGAGTCCAGGGCACAGGAGAGCCCTTCGCCACAGGCCTTCACGAAGGCCTCCTTGCGCGTCCAGGTGGCGCAGAAAGCCCTGGCACGCTCGGGAGGCGGCAAGCTCGCCAGGGCTGCTGCCTCGGCCAAGGCAAAGAAGCGGGTGGCAACCTGCAGGTCGGTCTGGCCGTCGGAGATCGGCTCCACGTCGATGCCCACGGGGATCCCGTCAGTGACGGCGATCAGGGCCAGTTCACCTGCATGGGTGAGGTTGAAGTCCAGGGCCGTTGCATGTGCGCGGCTGTCCAGGAGAGGCTTTCCTTTGGGACTTCCCGCGAAGGTGACCGCAGAAGCCTCGATCCCTAGATATGCCGCCAACACCGAGCGCAGGAAGCAGTGCGACCGGACGTAGCGGCGACGATCACGGGGAAAGCGGAAGGCCTCGGCCCGGGCCAGTTCGGAGCTATCCAGCACCTCCTCCGGCGCCGGGACCGGATCGCCCTCCGTAAGGCGGAAGCCCCAGAGGTGAAGCTCGTCTGGGGCAGGAGACGGAAGGCTGAGGTCGGTTGTGGGTGTCGGCGACATCCTCGGTACTCCCTCGCTGCAAGCAGGCTATTGCGGCATCTGCTCCAGCCACTCCTCGACGGCAGCGATCAGGGCGTCAAGGTGAGGCGGCTCGAACATAGTGGCATGGTTGCCGGGCAGGAACCTCAGGTTCAGGTCGCCCGACACGAAGGGGCGCCATCCCAGGTCACGGCGGAAGCCGGTCAGCCAGGTCGTCTTCGCGGTGCGGAAGACGGTCATGTCTCCCGCGTAGGTCCCGGGGACGTAGGCGCGTGTCGCCTCGAAGTGGCGCAGCATCATGGCATGGCGTTCCGGCGGCGGCGGCGGATTCCAGTAGGCGAAGAAGGGCTCGCCTCGGTACTCCTCCCGACCGGCGAGGTGGCAGAGACGGGCGATCCGATGGCGGGCCCTGCCGAGTACATCGGCGCACCATCGAGCCCTGGTCTCCGGGGAGGTGCGCAGGAGTAACCACTTGGCGGTTCGTGCCAGGGTCAGAAGACGGCTGACGGCGAAGGCTGACCATAGCCGTGGATCCGCGGGCAGATGGTCGAACTCACCGACGGGTCGGTCCAGGAGCCCCAGATGGACCTCGTGCCTTCCGTGGGCCCGAAGTTGACGCGCCATCTCGAAAGCGATCAGGCCGCCGGAAGAGTAACCCAGCAGCGCGACCGGTCCCTCAGGACAGCGTGCCTCCAGTTCGGCCACATAGCTTGCGGCAATCTCCTCGATGCTGCCGAGGGGCTCGCGGAGACCGTCAATCCCCTGGGCCTCAAAGCCATACACGGGACGGTCGGGCGACAGTCGGCGGACGATCTGATAGAGCGTCAGGCAATCGCCGCCGATCCCATGAACCAGGAACAAGGGCGAGCTGTCGCCCTCGGCTCGCATTGTCACGAGGGGTGACCACTGGTGCTTCCCGGGATCCTCGCGCAAGGCCTGGGCGAGGCCCTCCAGAGTGGGAGACCTGAAGAGCGTGGACAGAGGCAGGCGGCGTCCGAACGTCTTCTCAACCTCCGCCAGCAGGCGCACCGCGAGCAGGGAGTGACCGCCCAGATCGAAGAAGTCGGCATGCACATCGACCGAGGAGAGCCCTAACAGTCGCTCCCAGATCTCGGCCAGACCTTCCTCCAGCGCATCGCGCGGACCGGCAGCAGCAGAAGGAGGAGCAGTTGCTGGAGCCGGCAGAGCCTGGCGGTCGACCTTGCCGTTCGCGGTCAGAGGCAGGTCCTTCAGGAGTACCACTGCCGAGGGGATCATGTACGCCGGAAGTCGCTGCTGGAGCTCGCTGCGGACCTTCTCCTGGGTCAGGTCCGCTCCCGGCTCGGTCGTCAGGTAGGCGACGAGGCGGCGCTCGCCCGGTGTGTCCTCCCGCAGCACCACGACGGCCTGCCGCACGTGCCTGAGCTCGGCCAGGGCTGCCTCGATCTCCGCCGGTTCGATGCGGAACCCACGCAGCTTCACCTGATTGTCGAGGCGTCCGAGGAAGTCCAGCGTCCCGTCGGGTAGCCACTTCACCAGGTCTCCCGTGCGGTACAAGCGTGCCCCTGGAGTGTCATCGAAGGGATTGGGGATGAACTCCTCGGCAGTCAACTCGGGACGATTCCAGTAGCCCTGCGCGAGCCCGTCGCCGCCCAGGTACGCCTCGCCGGGCACCCCGACGGGCACGAGGTTCTGATGGCTGTCCAGGACGTAGACCTCGGAGTTGGCCAGTGGTCGGCCGATGGGAAGGCTGTGAGCCTGTGGGGCGACCTGCGTCACGAGGTGCCAGGTGCTGAAGGTTGTGTTCTCCGTCGGCCCGTAGCCATTCACCATACGACGTGGTGGACCGGCAGCAAGAACCGCACGGGCGGCACGGGGATCAGCGGCCTCGCCCCCAAAGACAAGGTTGTCCAGACAGGAGAAGACGGCCGGGTCCTGCGCGGCGATCTCGTGGAACAGGGCAGTGGTGAGGAACAGGGTCCCGATCCGGCGGTCCGTGAGTGCCTGTGCCAGACGCTGTGGGTCCAGTGCGGTGTCGCGGTCGAGACCAACCAGACAGGCGCCGTTGAGCAGGGCGCCCCAGACCTCGAAGGTGCCGGCGTCGAAGGCGCAGTTGGAGGCCTGGGCGACGCGCATCCCCGGCCCGAGGCTGATGAAGTCGGTGTTGCACACCAGCCGGGTGATGCCGCGATGGGGGATCGCCACTCCCTTCGGCTGCCCCGTGGACCCGGAGGTGTACATCACGTAGGCCAGGTCCTCTGCAGAGCAGGCAGGAAGCGCTTCGGCAGGGACCTCGCCGGTAGACACGTCCTTGAGGTCCAGTAGCACCTGCGTGAGGTCGCGCTGTGGCAGTTGCGCAGTTAGGTGAGCGCTGGTGATGACCACCTGGGCGCCGGTGTCATCCAGGAGGAGGCCCAATCTCTGCGCAGGTGAGGCCGGGTCAAGCGGCACGTAGGCGGCACCGGCCTTGAGGATCGCGAGCCAGGCGACCACCATCTCGACGGAGGGCTCCAGCCACGTGGCAACCAGCGCTCCAGAGCCGACACCGAGACCGCGAAGCCGATGGGCCAGCGCCGTTGCCAAAGCCTCCAACTCGCGGTAACTCAGCGGCTCCTGCCCCGGGTACTCGACCGCCGGGGCGTCCGGGGTTCTCTCGGCCTGCCGCTGGAACAGCTTGTGCACGGATGCCTCTCGTGGGTACTCGGTACGCAGGCCCCGGGAGAGCTGGATAAGCTCCCGAGCTTCGGGCTCCTCGATCATGGGCAGTTGCGAGAGGTGGCAGTCCGGGTTGGCGACAGCGGCACGCAGCAGGTTGTGGTAGTGCTCGGTGAGCCTGCGCGCTGTCTCGGCCTCGAAGAGCGAGGTGCGGTACCGCATGTGGCAGCGAAGTGCCTCCGGCAGGGGCGTCAGTTCGCAGTATAGATCGAAGTTGGCGATGACGGCAGGCGGTTCAATCGCCTCGACGCGCACATCGGGGGCAAGCTGCATCGGTAAGGGCGAGTCGAGGCTCTGGAAGGAGGCCTGGAAGATCGGCGTGCGGCTCAGGTCGCGCTCGGGCTGCAGCTCCTCGACGAGCTTCTCGAAGGGCAGGTCCTGGTGGGAGTAGGCGGCCAGCGCAGTCTCCCGTATGCGCCCCAGTAGCTCGCGGAAGGTCGGGTCGCCGGAGAGGTCTACCCGCAGCGGCAGCATGTTCACAAAGAACCCGACCAAGGGCTCGACCTCAGGCGAGTTGCGCCCCGCGATCGGGCAACCGATGATGAGGTCCTCCTGGCCACTGTAGCGGCTCAGGAGCACACAGAACACCGACAGCGACAGCATGAAGCCCGTAGCATCCGACTGGGCGGCCACAGAGACGGCCTCATCCCACAACTGGCGCGGCAGCATCTGGACATGGAAGCCGCCGTTGTGTTCAAGCGCTGCCGGTTGTGGATGGTCGGTTGGCATCTGCAGGACGGGCAAGGGGCTCGCCAGGTTTTCGCGCCAGTACGCCACTTGCTGCTCCAGCGTCTCGCCCGTCAGCCATCCGCGTTGCCACTGGGCGAAGTCACCGTACTGGATCGGCAACGCGGGCAGGTCTGGCTCGCGGCCTGAGGCTAGCGCCTGGTAGGCCTCGGACAACTCTCGCCAAAGCACTCCCAGCGACCAACCGTCGAAGACCGTGTGGTGTACCGAGAGGAGCAGCACATGCTCCTGGGGCGCAGTCCGCAGGAGCTGGACGCGCAGGAGCGGTCCGTGGGTGAGATCAAAGGGCCGAGGGCGCTCCGCCACCAGCAGTTGCTGGAGGGTCTCCCCTCGCTCCTCCTCGGGAAGCTGAGAGAGGTCCCGGGTCTCGTAGGACCAGGCCTCCGGCGCCAGAATCACCTGTACCGGCTCGCCCTTGCGCTCGTGGAACACGGTGCGCAGGACCTCATGGCGCTCAACGATCCTCGCCAAGGCCTCTCGCAGGGCCTTGGTGTCCAGGGGACCCAGGAGGCGGGTTAGGCGGGAGATGCTGTACAGGGGCGTATTGGGTTCGAGAGTCTCCAGGAACCAGAGTCGCTGCTGCGCGAAGGAGAGCAACAGCGGAGCGTCTGGATCGCGGGGCGGAATCGTGGCAGCAGGCCGGCCACCGCGCCGCCGGAGCAAGGCACGTTCCAGCGCCGCCCTCTGAGCGGGCGTCAGACCTGCGAGTCGGTCATCCAGGGAGGACATGGGTTCAGGATACCGGGCACGTCAAGAGACCGGGTCTGGGTCAGTCGGCAGGTCACGTGGTCGGGTGAGCGAGGTCCGTCACAGAACCGGATCGCCCTCGGACGCCTCCACCGTGTCTAGCAGGTCGGCGAGTTCGCCTTCCTCCGTCTGGGCCATGAGCTCGCGGGTCAGTTCCCGAGACAGCCCTGCCACGGTCGGCGTCTCGAACAGCGTACGCAGCGGTAACTCAAGGCCGATGTCCTTGCGGATCCGGAGCATCACTCGGACGGCGGCCAGGGAGTGCCCGCCCAGGTCGAAGAAGCTATCATGCACGCCGACACGGTCCAGCCCGAGCACCTGCCCGAAGGCGTCCGCAACGAGCTCCTCCACCGGCGTCCGGGGCGGTTCATAGCCGACCTCCAGCGCCGGACGGGTCTGCTCCGGTGGCGGCAGAGCTTCACGGTCCACCTTGCCGCTGGAGTTCAGCGGAAGGCGCTTGAGGAACACAAAGGAGCTTGGGATCATGTAGTCGGGCAGACGCTGTGCGAGTGACTGCCGCAGTTTCGTTACCGTCGGCGAGGTCCCCGGCGCCGGCACGAGGTAGCCGACGAGAGTCCGTTCGGTGCCTGGCTCTCCCCAGACTGCCGCAACCGCCTGGGTCACCTCCGGAGGGTCTAGCAGCGCCGCTTCCACCTCGCCCAGCTCGATGCGGAAGCCACGGACTTTGACCTGCTGGTCGAGCCGACCAAGGATGTCAAGGTTGCCGTCGGGCAGCCAGCGCACGAGGTCACCCGTCCGGAAGAGACGGGAAGTCGGGTCGTCGCTGAAGGGATTGGGAAGGAAGCGTTCGGCGGTCAGCTCCGGCTGGTTCAGGTAGCCGCGGGCCAGCCCATAGCCGCCGATGTAGAGCTCCCCCGGAACCCCGATCGGTGTCGGGCGACCGCGCCTGTCGAGAACGTACATGGTCCGGTTCGCCAAGGGCCGGCCGATCGGCACACGAAGCACCGGACCCTCAGCGCCGAAGTCCGGTGGGAGATAGACCGCCATGGCCTTGATCGTCGTCTCGGTCGGTCCACAGGCGTTCATCAGGCGTATGTGGTCCAGTGGCAGCTCACGCCACTTGCGCAGTGTATCCGGGGGCATCACATCGCCGCCGAGGTTGATCCGGCGCAGAGGCATCCCGGTCAGCCGTTCAGGGCCCTGCGCCCAGTCTTCGAGCAGTTGCCGCCAGAAGACCGGGGTGATGTGCAGGTGGGTGATGCCGTGCTCGAAGATCTGCGGCAGGTAATCCGAGACACGCCACCGGCGAGTGTCCGGGAGGACGATCCGCGCGCCGACCGTCAAGGGTCCGAGAATCTGCTCGAGGGACGGGTCGAAGGTGGGTGGCATGAACTGCAGGATGCAGTCGCTCTCGTCCAGTGGGAAGAGGTGAGCCACAGCCCGGCAGTGGTCGGCAATCGCCTGGTGGGAGATCATGACGCCCTTGGGCCGACCCGTGGAGCCGGAGGTGTAGATCAGGTAGGCCAGGTTGTCCCGAGTGACGCGGCAGGGCGGGTTGACGTCGGTCTCGTCGGCAAGACCATCGTCACCGGTGAGAGGCAGCACCTGCGAGTGAAGGCGACTGGCCAGGGCCTGATGCTCTGCGACGGTGACGATCACCTCTGCCCTGGTGTCAGAGAGGAGGAAGCGGAGACGCTCCAGGGGCCAGACTGGGGCGACGGGAAGGTAGACGCCGCCGGCCTTGAGTACCCCCAGCAGGGCGACGACGAGATCCGTGCAGCGTTCCATCAGCACAACCACGGGCACCTCGGGCCCTACTCCGAGAGCCTGGAGACGGTGCGCAAGCCGGTTCGCCCGACGGTTGAGGTCGGCATAGGTGACAGTCTCGCCCTCGTAGATCAGGGCCACAGCTTCGGGCCGCCGCCTCACCTGATCCTCGAAGCTCTGGACGACGAGTGCCTTGTCTCCGAAGTCGACGGCGGTGTCGTTCCACTCGACCAGGATCTGGTGGCGCTCCTTCTCCTCCATGATCGGCAGGTCCCAGATGCCTGCCTCCGGCCTGGCAAGGACCCCACGGAGGAGTGTCGCGAAGTGACTGCAGAGCCTGTGGAGGGTGTGGGCCTGGAACAGGTCGGTGCTGTAGTTCGCCACCAGGGACAGGCCGGAGGGCTGAGGTGTGACGGAGGTCGCCAGCTCGAACCGTGCGACGCCGGGGTCGTAATCGTACTGCTCGACGCGTAGGCCCTCCGCGCGCACCCTGGGCCTGGGAACATTGCGAAGCTGGAACATGGCCTGGAACACCGGCGAGCGACTGAGGGTGCGTGCAGGTTGCAGTTCCGCCACCAGCCGTTCAAAGGGGAGCTCCTGGTTGGCGTAGGCGGAGAGACAGGTTTCCCTGACTTGCGCCATCAGCTCAAGGAAGGTCGGTGTGCCGGTCAGGTCGAGGCGCAGGGCGAGAGTGTTGACGAAGAAGCCCAGGAGCCCCTCGGTCTCGAGCATCTGCCTGCCGGCGACCGGGACACCGATGACGACGTCCTCCAGCCCGGTGTGGCGAGAGAGGAGCACGCCATAGGCTGCCAGGAGCGTCATGAAGAGCGTGCAGCCGTGAGCCGACCCCAACTCGCCCAGAGCCTGCGACACGTCTGCGTCGAGGTGCATCGACTCCTGAGCGCCACGTGAGGATGGCTGAGCGGGACGCGGGTAGTCGATGGGCAGTTCGAGGACCGGAAGATCACCGGCGAGGTGCTGCTTCCAGTGCTCAAGCTGCCGGGCAAGGTCCTCGTCCTGGAGCCTTCGGCGCTGCCAGGCTGCATAGTCACCATACTGGATCGGCAGAGGGCTGAGAGACGGACACCGGCCATGGCTCAAGGCGTGGTACGCTTGGTCGAACTCAGCCAGGAGCACGCCCATGGACCAGTCGTCAAAGGCGATGTGGTGCACGGCCCAGAACAGGATATGGTCGTCGGGCGCAAGACGGACCAGGAGCGGATGGTACAGCGGCCCTCGCGCGAGATCGAAGGGTGCAAGACCGTTCTCGACGCCCAGGCGGAGGGCTTCGGCTTCACGCTGGTCGGAGGGTAGCCCGGACAGGTCAACCAGAGGCACCTGCACCGCTGCCTCCGGGGCGATCGTCTGTGTCGGATGCCCGTCAAGGGACGCAAAGGACGCCCGCAGCACGTCATGGCGCTGCACGATCAGGCTGACCGTCGCATCAAGGAGACGAGGCTCAAGTGATCCACGCAACCGCAGAGCCCTCTGCGACCGGTAGGCGGGCGAATCAGGCTCCAGTTGCTCGAGAAACCACATCCGCTCCTGCCCGAAGGACAGTGGCGGGTGCTGACGGTCAGCCACACGGTCGATTGCCACCGGCGGCGCAGCCGCCGCCCGTCGCAGGCGCTGCAGCAAGGCCTGCCGTGTATCCAGCGGGCGAGATGCCCCGTCGATGCCTTTGCCCGGTCGATCTTCACTCATTCAGGCTCTCCCATGTACCACTGAAAACACAGGGAACTTCGGTCCGTGCCGGCTAGACCCTTGCGTCCCCCAGGGGCTGCTAACTCGACGTCCGGTCGGGGTCCTCGGCGAGCACCTCGGCCAGGAGCATTCTGGTGATCATCTCCGCCTGGCCGGGGAGCGTGGGGTGATCGAAGAGGCTGCGAAGGGTTACCTGAAGGCCAAAGGTCGCACGGTAGCGTGCGGCCAGACGGGTGGCCTTGAGCGAATCGCCTCCCTGCTCGAAGAAGCTGCGATCGGGGTCCGGCTCCGGTGTTCCCAGGACCTCCTCCCACATCGCGGCCATCAAAGCCTGCGCCGCTGCGCAGGTCTCACTCAGGGCCTCGGGGTCGTCCTCCAGGTCGAGTGGCACTTCGGGCGTCTGCGGGGTCAGCAAGTGTCCGAGCTTGTCCGCGAGGCCGATCCTCTGCAGCTTCCCGGTGGCACCGCGCGGCAGTTCGTCGACCAGAATCACCTCGCGCGGAACCTTGTAGTCGGCGAGCTGCCTGGCGGCGAAGATCACGAGCTCGTCCGGGTCTGGGTGGGAGCCCTCGCGCGGGACCACGGCCGCCACGATATCCTCGCCGAGGATCTCGTCGGGCACGGCGAAGGCGATGGCCTGGGAGACCTCCGGGTGAGCGGTCAATACGTCGTCAATCTCGCGAGGCGCGACCTTCTCGCCTCCGCGATTGATGAGCTCCTTGAGGCGCCCGGTGAGGTAGTAGTAACCGTCCTCGTCACGGTAGCCCTGGTCGCCGGTATGGAACCACCCTCCGGTGAAAGAGGACGCGTTGGCTGCGGGGTTGCTCTCATAGCCGGAGGTGATCGTCTCTCCGCGAGCCACGACCTCGCCGATGTCGTTGGGTCCTAACAGTCGACCCTCCTGGTCCATGTCCATGATGGCCAACTCGGTGCCGGTGGGAAGGCCGACAGATCCCGGCTTGCGCGGACCCGGTGGCAGCGGATTGCAGGCCATCAGGTGGGTTGCCTCGGTCATTCCGTAGGCCTCGAGCACCGGGACAGCGAAGGTCTGCTCCAGTTGACCGAGTACCGAAGGCGGAAGTGGCGCCGAGCATGAGCGAAGGAAGCGTAGCGGACGACGGGCGATGACCTTGCGGTGTGCAGGCGCAGCACCCAGTATGGCCTGGTGGATTGTCGGGACGGCGGTGTACCAGGTGGGCGCCAGGGCGTCCATCCAGCCGAAAAACTCCGCGGCCGATGGCCCCGGCGCACAGATCACGCTGCCCCCGACACAGAGCGAGGACAGCAAGGCGCCAATCAGACCGTGGACATGGAACAGGGGCATGACATTGAGGCAACGGTCGGCGCCGGTGAGCTCAAGGGCCCTGGCGACACCGCGCATCGCACCGGTGAGATTGGCCTGCGAAAGCGGCACGATCTTCGGGCGGGCCGTGGTTCCGGAGGTATGCAGCGCCAGTGCCACGTCCTGGGCGCAGACCGGACCGGGAAGAGCTGCCGCGCCGAAGGGCTCGGCTTCCAGACGGAAAGCGCCGCAGCCCTGCTCCGGCTGTGGGTGCAGTTCGATCGCGGGAAGGCCCAGTGCCCTGGCGACGTCTCGAGCCGGAGAAGGGACTCCAGCCTGCACAACCACAGTCTTCACACCGAAGTCGGTGAAGGCGAACTCGAAGTCCTCCTCGCGGTAGCGCGGGTTGAGAGGAGCGCAGGTGGCTGCGGCACAGAAAGCGATGAAGGCAGCCGCCATCTCAGGACCGTTGGGCAGAACCAGCGCCACCCGGTCCTGGCGACCAAGGCCGAAGGTCTTGCAGGCTGCAAGGGTCTCGGTGACCTGCCTCCCGAGGCCTTCGTAGGTGAGAGGAGAAGCACCGGGTGCCAGCAGAGCGGGCCGGTCGGGAGTTGCCTGGATATGCGGCAGAAGGACCTCGTGTAGCGTCTGCGGAACAGTCAGATTGGGAGTACAATGCGGTGTGCTGGTATCGACCATGACGTCTCCTGCGGAAGGCCTGACCCTCTGTCGGGTGTGTTGCGAGGGGTGGACGATGGCCAGGGCGGTTTTGCTCCTGAGGCGTTCGGACCTGTGCTTGGAGCCTGTGTTCCCGATGTTGCCGTCTGCCACCTTCGTGCGCTCTCCACGTCCAGATCGCGCGATAGCGTGGACCTGCGGGTCGCGAGGAGCCCGGGGAGGTCTGCACGCCGGGGAGTGTCTGGCACACTGTGAACCCCAGAGCGCCTGGTTCGTCAATGCACAGCAGGGGGTCGCTCTGTCCCTCGGTTTGGGCAGGAAGGAAGCTGCAGGGCGGGCGGGGAATCAGGACTAGGATTGGTTCCCCCGCCTTCTTGTCGTGTCCGTCTCTGACGCACCTAGTCGTGTTTCCGAATGGAGTGTAGCCGATGTTAGCAATTGAGGTCATAGCGGCTGACCTTTCAGCAGTCTCAGCCCCGGTCAAGGCGCCTGTGCTCGGCAGTCGGGGTCGTCCTGTCGCCCCAGCCGCGGCCGGTGTCCTCGCAGTGATGGTCGTGGCGCTCCTTCTGGCTCCGTGCCTGGCCGCATGGTCCGAGACGCCCGCAGTGACGCTCCCCCAGGGCGTCGACCTCAACAAGCCCCTCTCCCTTGTTGATGCGGTCCGGGTTGCGATAGCCAACAGCCCCAGGCTGCCGATCGCTACGGAGACCGCCAAGCGAGCGGAGGCCTCGGCCGTTCAGGCACGAGCGGCGAAGCTTCCGGAGTTGACCGCGGGCTACGACTGGGCAACCGGCGAGACTGCCGCCGCCCGTCACCGCAGCACCTCTCACACCCTCGCCCTTGAGCTGAACCAGACCTTCTACCAGAGCGGCCTGAAGGAGAGCATCCGTGCCGCCGAAGAGAGTGCGAAGGTCTCCTGGCACGGCGTGGCAGATACGCAGCGCCAGTTGATCCTGGATGTGGCGACGGACTACTACGCGGCGCAGGCCGCGCTGGCGTACGTGCAGGTGTCGCGGCGTTCGGTGATGTCCTCGCGTCAGCACCTCGATGCGGTCGAAGCGCGCATCGAGCAAGAGCTCGCGGCCAAGGCAGACCGCTATGCCTTTGACGTGGAATTGGCGCAGGCCCAGGTACAGGCCATCTCGGCGGAAAACCAGGCAGAAGTGGCCCTGAACGCCCTGAAGACCGTCATGGGACTTCCGGCAGATCAGCCCCTGCAGCTCGCCGACACCCTGGGACGGCCGGTGAAGCCCGAGCGGCTGCCGGACCTGGTCGCGCAAGCTTACGCAGCGCGTCCCGACATCCGCCAACTCGAAGGACAGGTGGAGGTTGCGCGTCAGAACCTGCGGATCGCCCAGATCAACCGTCGTCCGGTGGTCAGTGCCGGTGGCAGCGCGGGCTACGGTGACTACAACGGCGACACCGATGACAAATGGCAGGTGCAGGTCGGCGTGTCCCTGCCTCTGTATGATGGTGACTTCACCAGGGCCAAAGAGAACAGCGCGCGCTCGGCTCTGACCATCGCCGAGGAGAACCTGCGGCAGGCGAAGATCGAGATCAGCGCCGAAGTCGAGCGCAGCTATCGGAACGCGATCCTATCGGACGCGCGGATTGACGCCGCCGATGCGGCAGCGAAGTCAGCGCAGACGAGCCTGGATGCGGCCCAGGGCAAGTACCTGGAAGGGCTGGCGAACGTGGTGGAGGTCACCGATGCGGAGTTGCGCCTGCGCGAAGCAGATGTGGCGCTGGTCCAGGCGCAGTACGACTACAACTCGGCTCTGGCAGCACTTCGGGCTGCCCTCGGACAAGCTGCCGCGCCGGGGACCGAGAAGCTGATCACCGGCAGTCCCGCTCCGGCTTCGAAGTAGAGTACCTCCGGCCGGCTCGTCTTGATGACGGCCACGCTGAACCGCAGACATCCTGATACCCCTGAGTTGTCCGGAGGGCCCCGGGCAGAGGATCGCCCATGGGCCGACGTGGTGTTCGTCCTCTTCCCAGAAGGCGGACGCTCGAGGCGAAAGGAATCCACAGATGGCCGCTGAAGAGATACTCCCCCCGCCGAACAACAACCGAAACACGCTGCGGCGCTGGATCGTGCGGATTGTGGTGGTCGTGGTGGTTGCGGCCGTCGTCGTGGGCCTGGTCATCGTCAAGAAGCGTCGCGCTTCTGAGGCGGAGATGGCGGCCATCAGTACGGAGAAGGTGACCCGGGGGTCGATCCTTGAGACGGTATCGGCTACGGGAGTGATTGCTGCCGAGACGGGCGCCCAGGTGAAGATTGGCTCCCAGATTAGCGGGCGCATCAAGAAGCTGTACGCCGATATTGGCGACCGTGTGGAGGCCGGGCAGGTCGTCGCTGAGATCGATGCGCCGGACCTCGAGGCAAACCTCGAGAGTTCACGGCGCAACGCCGCCGCTCAGAGCGCCAAGTACTTGCAGCAGTTGCAGGGCGCGCCGATGCAGCACACGCAGCTCATCAGCGCCTTTGAGCAGGCCTCGGAGTCCTTGCGACGCTCGGAGGCGGACAAGCAGCGTTCGGATGCCGCCCTGGCATCGGCTGAGAGCAAGCTGAAGAGCGCCATCGCCGCCCAGACGGGAGCCTACGCTCGGCTGCGTGAAGCCGAAGCCAGGGTCCGGTCGGCAAGGGCTGCCGTGCCCCTGCAGAGCACCCAGACGACGGCCGAGATCGACCGTGCCAAGGCAGCAGTGAACGTGGCTGCGGCGAATCTGCAGCAGGTTGAGAAGAGCGCGAACCTGGAGATCGCCAATGCTGTGGCTGCCCTAAAGCAGGCGCAGTCCAACGCCGCCCTGTCCGCTCTGACCCTCAAACGTCAGCAGGCGCTCGTGGGCAAGGGCTATGTGTCCGGTGCCGAGGTGGACAGTGCTCGGACCGACAGCGAAGTCAAGGCTCAGGCCGTGCAGACGGCCCAGGCGAATGTGGACCTGGTCAAGGAGAAGGTCGCGGCGGAAGTTCCGACCGCCCAGGAGCAGTTGGGCCAGGCCAAGGCATCCCTCACTGCGGCCCAGGCAGGCAGCTACCAGGACTTGATGAGCTCGGAGTCGCTGCGCACTGCCGAAGCGAGCATGGAGGACGCGGTCTCCTCGATAGCGCAGGCCAAGCAGACGGTGGCGTCGGGGCAGTCGGACATTGACTCGGCGAAGGCTGCGATCACGGCGTCCGAAGCGGATGTGCGCAGTTCGCGAGCGGCCCAGCAGACCGCCCTCGCGAACCTCACCCAGGACAAGCTCAAGCAGCAGGACATCAAGGCGGCCTACGAGGCCAAGCGCCAGTCGGAGTCGCAGGTCAAGTACCAGGAGGCCCAGTACTCGAAGAGCTACATCCGCAGCCCCTTCAGCGGCATGGTGGTCTCCCTGGCGCAGCAAGAGGGCGAGACGGTGGCCGCAGGTCTGTCGGCGCCGACCTTGATTGAGGTCGTCGACCTTGAACGGCTTGAGGTGGACGCCTACGTGGACGAGACAGACATCGGCCAGGTGAAGGTCGGTCAGGAGGCGGAAGTCACTGTCGACGCCTACCCCAAGAAGACCTTCAAGGGCCAGATCACGAAGGTTGCCTCTTCGGCCACCAAGACGGAAAACGTGGTTACCTATCTTGTGAACGTCAAGATCGAAAAGGGCGGAGAGGGGCTGCTAAAGCCCCAGATGACGGCCAACGTCACGATCACCGTCACCCGCAAGGATGGTATTGTTCTCGCGCCCAATGAGGCGGTCAAGCAGCAGAAAGCAGGCACCCAGGCGGTCGTCCTGAAGGGTGGCAAGCCGGAGGTTCGAACGCTTGAGATCGGGATGACGGACGGCGACAACACCGAGATCGTTTCCGGACTGCAGGAGGGTGAAGAGGTCGTGGTGGCCGGCTGGGACAAGCTCGGGATCGAGGACTTCGCCAGCACACGCAAGCCTGGGTTCATGAACCGCACGCCCTTCGGTACGACTAGCTCGCGGCAGACCACAGGCGGCGGTGCAGCCGGTGCGGGTGGTGCAGCCGGTGCGGGTGGCAGAAGCGGTGCCGGAGGCGGGGGCGGAGGCGGTGCAGCCGGCCGCGGTCGTGGTGGTAGCGGTGGTGGAGCTAGTCGCGGAGGTGGCGGGTCCTAATGGGCGTTATTAGTGTGCGGGACGTGACCCGGGTGTACGCGCTTGGCGAGGTCGCCGTGCGTGCACTCAGGGGTGTGAGTCTGGAGATCGATAAGGGCGAGTTCGTCGCTATCACCGGCCCTTCAGGCTCCGGCAAGAGCACGATGATGCATATCCTGGGGTGCCTGGACACCCCGTCTTCGGGCTCCTATGTTCTGGACGGCGTGGAGGTTGCGACCCTCAACGACCGGGAACTGGCGAAGACCCGGAGCCTGAAGATCGGCTTCGTGTTCCAGCAGTTCAACCTCCTGCCGCGGACGACGGCGCTGGACAATGTGGAACTGCCTCTGTTGTACAACGGTGGTGGTGAGAGGCAACAGCGCGCTGCGGAGGCGCTGCGGCGTGTGGGGCTTGGCGACCGACTGTACCACCTCCCGAACCAGCTCTCGGGCGGGCAGCAACAGAGAGTCGCCATTGCACGGGCGCTGGTCAACAGCCCCTCGCTCCTGCTCGCAGACGAGCCGACCGGGGCTTTGGCCACACTGCAGAGCGAGGAGATCATGGCTCTGTTCCAGGAGCTCAACGACGCGGGGATCACCGTTGTGATGGTCACTCACGAGCCTGACATTGCCCGGCACGCTAAGCGCATCGTCCGCTTCCGCGACGGCCGCATTGTCGGTGATGCTCCGGTGGTTGATCGGCTGCGGGCGCAGGGCTTGCTGGAGGAGCTTCTGAAGGATCCGATGCTGAAAGCGGACAACGGTGGTGGGATGCAATGAGTGTGTGGGAGAGCATCCGCATTGCCTTGCGAGCCCTGCGCAGTAACAAGATGCGCACGGCGCTCACGATGCTGGGTATCATCATCGGCGTGGCGGCGGTCATTGCTATGGTCGCCCTCGGACAGGGTGCTGCCAAGAAGATCCGCGAGCAGTTCGAGTCGATGGGCACCAACCTGCTGGTCGTCCGGGCGGGGAGCCCGATGCGTCGCATGGGTCCCTCTGGTGGGTCAAGCAGGAATACGCTCATGCCCTCCGACTCCGAGGCGATCGTCCGCAAGTTCAAGGGGACCATTGCCATGGCCTCGCAAGTGTGCCGGGGCAATGGAGACGTGAAGCTTGGCAACACCACCTGGACAACCTCCATCGTCGGGGCGACCCCCGAGTACGAGACCGTGGCCAAGATGCCCGTGGAGGAGGGGCGCTGGCTGACCGATCAGGAGGAGAAGGGCCGGCAGCGCACCGTACTGGTGGGACGAACGGTCATCGAGAAGCTCACCGGGGACCGTTACGCCAGCATTGTCGGTAGGGACGTGCTGATCCTGCGGACTCGCTTCCAGGTGGTCGGGGTCCTGAAGGAGAGAGGCGCCGGCGGGTTCGGCCAGGACCAGGACGACCTGCTGATCGTGCCGTGCAACACTGCGATGCGTCGGCTGTTCAACCGCACCAGCCTGAGCGAGATCGACATCAGTTGCCGCACTCAGGGGGACACCGCGCTGGCTACCGAGCAGGTGGTCTCGCTCCTGCGGGATCGCCACAAGCTGCGGCCGCCCTTCCCGGACAACGACGACTTCAGCGTTCGCAGCCAGGCGCAGATGCTTGAGGCGAGTGCCGAGAGCTCGCAGACCATGACCTCGCTGCTCGGCGGCATTGCCCTCGTCTCGCTGCTCGTGGGCGGCATCGGCATCATGAATATCATGCTGGTGTCGGTTACCGAACGAACGAGGGAGATCGGGATCCGCAAGGCAGTCGGCGCGACCAGTCACCACATCCTGATGCAGTTCATGATCGAGTCCCTGGTGATCGCGGTTATCGGCGGTCTCACTGGAATCGCCCTTGGGGTGGGAACGGTGCTCATCATCTCCAATGCCCTGGGCTGGGACGCGCTCATCCAGACCTCCTCGGTGGTGCTGTCTGTGGTCGTCTCGGGCGCAGTGGGTGTGTTCTTCGGCATCTACCCTGCCTACCGCGCCGCCAACCTGAACCCCATCGACGCCCTGCGGTTCGAGTAGTCCAAAGCAGCGCGCTTGCATCCAGACACAAAGGAGGGGCTCCCGCCGGAAGGCAAGAGCCCCTTTTCGCTTCTCCGGGGTATCTCGAGTCCAGACTACTGGGGAGCCAGAAGCCTGAAGCGCACGGGCATGTTGTAATCGGTGGGGACGACGACGAGGGTACTGGCCTGCTCCGCCAAGAGAGCGCTACCCTCCGGAAGCTCACCGGCGCTCCACACCCCACTCAGCCGCAGGAGGTACGGGTCGGTTCGCGCGATATCCGAGGAGGCGACACTGACCTCGAGGCCTCCCTCCACAGGTCTGACCATCACCACGCAGGGACGTCCCGCTGCCAGCAGGGGCCCTTCGCCGGGAAGCGCCTCGCCCGTCTCGAAGAGAACATAGGCGGTCGTCTCGGTTGCACGATCGTAGAGGATATGGGCGCGAGAGTCGGCGGCGAGGAGGCGGTACGGAGCGGTCTGTTCCTTCTCCATGTCGCGGGCGAGCTTGCCCATAGCCTCCGGGGTCGTCTCGACCAGCAGGCTGTACACTGCGCGCCCGTTCTCCGGGCGGGTGCCATGCTCGAAGTAGGCCTTCGCGAAGTCGCCCTTTGAGGGCGTGAAGTACTTCGCGTTGTCCTCGAGCTTCTTCTCGCGGAACCGCTGGGTACGAATATCGATGATTGGATCGTCTTGCTTGTCCTTGAGGTAGCGGTGGAGCAGGTAGGTCCACTCCTGTGGACCTCGGCGGACCTGCAGGGGCGGTCCTCCGGCGTGCACGTAGTAGCCGTTCCGCTGGCTATCCAGGAGCCAGTGAGCGCGGCCGTCGGTGAGGCGCAGGTCGGTGGCAAGGCCGGTCTGGCTCTCGCCATCCACCCAGGTCCTCTCCTCAGGCGTGGCCATCGCGCATTGGTAGAGAGTCGTGTCGCAGGGGCGGTCCTGGGTGCTCTTGATGTCCGTGGTGATCGACGTGACGCGGTTGCCGAAGAAGAACCAGGAGCGCCGGAAGGACACGTCGCGGCCCTCGAAGTCCATGCCCCAGGCACCGTCCTGATCCAGCGCGGTGCCTCCGGCGAAGGGCTTGGAGTTGCCGTACATGGTGTAGCCGTCGAACATCTCCTGCTGCGGGCGGACCAGGGAAGTGGCTCCCGGCCAGTGGCACCAGTCCCACCCGTCATAGCGCCAGCCACTGGCCTCGCCCGAAACGGGATTGCCGCTTGACTGCACCAGCAGTGAACCGTTGCGAGCGTAGCGGCCGTAGTTGTTGTTCTCCATCCAGCCGTAGATCTCCAGCCCGCGCCAGAACTTCACCATGCCCACACCCGCGACCAGCCAGTTGTCGCGTCGATGGAGCGCAGCGGCGGCGCCGTTGAAGGTCCAGTGGCCGGTGAGCGTCAGAGGCTTGATGCCCCTAGCCGTTAGCTCGGCCACCCGCGGGTCCGTCGGGTTGCTGCAGTGCAGCAGGAACAGCCCGGCCATCTCGGGATCGAGCGCGGCCGACCCATCCGGCGTGCCACTGATCGCCAGGGCATAGGCCAGCTCGGCGAAGTTGTAGTCCATCGGCACTCCTGCACGGCCGAGCAGGTTAGCAGGCATCGAGTACTTATCGCAGGCGAAGGCATTGGCATACACGTAGGTCTTGAGTCGCTGCATGGCGCCCATGCTGAGGCGCAGGAACGTCGGAGCGAAGTCGCGGGCGAAGTAGAGGATCGTCGGCATCGAGTAGGACGCATAGGCGAAGTGATGCATCCAGTGATGGTAGGCAGTGCCGTCCGGGCCGACGGTGGTGTTGTTCGTCAGGACAGTGTCGAGGTGGTACTTGAAGGCCTGCAGGCGCTGCAGACGCTCACTCTCGTCGGGCAGCATCAGCATCAAGGCGGGGTAGTTGCGGTTGAAGCACTGGAAGGCGTCCATGTTGGACGAAGGGTTCTGGACGAAGACGTCGCCGTGCAGCGCCGCCATTGACCAGCAGACACCCAGTGCCACGTCGCGCAGCAGTCCCTCCTCGGCGAGGACATCCCGCATTGCCATGAAGAT
>JBDKVB010000008.1 GCA_039679385.1 Armatimonadia bacterium
AGTCCACGACCGCGCACTCTGTCAGGCGGCAGTGATGAGAGAGCTTGGAGGGGTCCTTGCGGAAGGCGATCGGGTCTTCCCCGGGCAGGCCGCCACGCGTGAGCATCAACCCCTCGACCTGCAGATAGCCACCGGCGATCCTCAGCTACGAGCGGCCACACAGGACCGTCTTGCCCGGTGTCTCGGCCCGCAGCGTGATCGGCCGATCCGGCTCACCCTCGGCCTCGAACAGGATCGCCGTGTCCTTCCAGTCGCCGGCGGACATGACGATGGTGTCGCCGGGCCTGGCGCCGTGAATCGCAGCGTCCAGTTCCGCCTGCGTCGAGACGCGCACCGTTGCAGCCATCGCCAGTGACCCCAGGGACGCTACCAGACCCACTACCAGCACACGCACAGCCCTGCGCACTGTCCTCATCGCGACTCCTCCTACCGGGCGAGGTTAGCCACAGCCTGTGGCCCGAGCCGCTCCTCCAACTGCTTCAGGTACAGGCTCCGGGGCTCCACGGGAGTACCGAAGCTCTCCCAGAAGCCGCTTCCCTTGTGCGTACCGGCCTTGCATCCGATGGCCCAGTTCTGCGCCGTCGGCGGCCTCTGCACGTCCATCGACTTGGCGGTGCA
Source organism: Armatimonadia bacterium (assembly GCA_039679385.1). Lineage (NCBI taxonomy): Bacteria > Bacillati > Armatimonadota > Armatimonadia > Armatimonadia bacterium. The sequence continues at coordinate 619 of JBDKVB010000008.1, forward strand.
GTTCCAGAACACCATCTGTGCACCGGCCCAGCCATGGCCAGTACCGGAGGCGCCCCGGTTTTGCACATTGATCGCATTGCCCTCGACGCTCACGTTGTCGTACAGCGTGCCCGTTGACCAGCGGTGATGCGGTCCGGTGTCTGCATGGGCCCGTGTCGCCGAGCAATCGACGAAGGCATTGGGCCCCGGCACGACCGCATGCATCACGAAGTCATGACGTCCGTCGCGAGCCACGCAGCGCAGCACCAGGTTGAGCTGCCCGGCCAAAGCGAAGGAGTAGCGTCGCCCGCCGGTGATCTGGGAGACCGGGTCGAGGCACGTGCAGTCCCGGATCGTCGACCGGGTCCCCCAGCGCCCCACGTTTACGCAGCTATAGCCGAAGTGCACCGAGGTCACGTCGCGCACCCAGCAGTCCTCACAGCTATCCAGGCTGACCAGATTCCAGCCGTGGTCTTCGTCATCAGGCTTGGCAGACTCCGAGTCGCCGCGCAGGTTCTCGATCCCCACCTGCGAGACCCGGCCGCCAAACTCATACCTGTACAGCAGGCCGCCGCCGTACTCGGCCTGGAGGGCGTTGACCAGCGGCGCATCCACGCTCACCCGGTTCCCCTCAAGGGCCGTGATCACACGCAGGAAGGGCAGGTCCTTGGAGCCTGCGGTCCACTGCACCACATCCGTCCGTCCCTTCGGAACGGGGATGCGGTCCATGCCGATGAAATGGATCCACTCCGCCGTGCTCGGACGCCGCACAATCACCCGGTCGCCGACCTTGAAGCCCTCGACACTGTCCACGTGGAAGCTCCTGGCGCCGACCGGCACATAGCTGTCGGTGACCTGACGTCGCGTACCGGCCAGCTCCTTCGGCGATCCTGTGCCCCGGACTTGCAGGAGGGTGCGCTGACCCTTCCCGGTGCAGAGCAGCACCGTCCCGTCTTCGCCCTGGCCCTCACCGCGGAGCGCAACACCACTGGCGCCCAGCCTGAGCACGCCGCCAATCCGGTACGTGCCGCGCTTGAGCAGCACAGCTCCCCGGATCCCGTTCTCGTCGAGGGGCAGAGCCGCGACCTGGTCCAGCGCCGCCTGGATTCTGGCTCCCGCATCACCTTGGGCTGGCTCCAGGATCACCTTGACGGGCACCTCCGGGAGCCTCACTCCGCCGCCCTTGTAGCCGCAGTTGGAGAAGTCCGGGATCGTGTTCCCCTGCTCGTCGGGCACATAGACGAGCTTGCCCTCCGGACCGGGGTATACGAGACTGCTGTGGCCGGCCGCCACAGTCTCCTGGGCTGTCGCCGGGGCGATGGTCACCAGCAGGGCTCCCAACCACATCGCAGCTTCCGCGAGGCGTTGCATAGCTCATCCTCCGTCGGGACGGTGTGTGGTGCGGTCTCGTCTATCTCTTCTTCTTGCCCGAGCGCTTGCCTTCACTGCCACTCGTGCTCTTGCGTCCACGGTCCTGCAGGTAGCCGGAACCCACCGCTGCGAGCAGCAGCACAGCGATGACGAGAAGGAAGACCCCATAGTCGGCCTTGCCGGTGAAGGTCAGGTACAGGCCGTAGCCCAGCAAGAACAGCGAGAGCGGCAGGCCAAGGGCGAGGAACAGGCAGTTGATCATTCCGGACATCCGTGACACCTTTTCCGTCTGGTAGATTGAGAACAAAGCTGTTCGGCGCCGCAGGGCAGAACCCCTTCTGGAGCCGTGTTCGGACTGGCCGATCAGAATTCCTGAAAATCGTGTGCGACGAATCCTGCCCACGTCGGTCTAAAGGACGCAGCAGGGGTCTCTTGCGCAAGTGACCCACACCGTAGGGAGGAAGAAAACATGACCCGACGCGCCGTCTTCGTTGCCATCCTCGCTCTCGCCCTCACAGCACCCGTCTTCGCCGGCGACATCATCGCGATGCCGACCGGGAACACCGTAGCACCCAAGGACATCGAGCTCAACGCCATCTGGTGGAAGCAGCCCCCGTCCGGCACCAGCGGCGACATCCTCGTTGGTGAGGCCTTCTTCGGCGTTATGGACCGCGTCGAACTCGACGTCCTCTACGCCGACGTTCGCGACGCCGAGAGCGTAACCGAAGTCAACGCATACGTGACCCTTCTCAAAGAGACCCCGAAGACCCCGTCCTTCATCGTCGGCTGCACCAACGTGACCGGCGCTGACTGGCTCGGGGGCACCAAGTTCGGCGGCCCCTCCGACAACGACGACCCGTCCTTCTTCGCAGTCAGCAGCTACAACCTGGCCGCCCCGGCGGTCCCGTCCTTCAAGACCCCGATGATCCGCCTGCACCTCGGCTGGGGCAACAACTGGCACGGCGACGAGCTGTTCGGCGGCGTGCAGTTCAAGGTCTACCCGAACTTCGGCGGCGCGATCCTCAACTATCAGAGCAACCCCGCCTACATGCTGACCTGGCAGCCCTGCAAGACCATGGAAGTCACTGGCGGCACCAACGGCGGCGAGACCTTCTTCCGCGTCGGCGGTTTCCTGCACTGGTAGTCCGATCCCAGAGGGCGTCACTTACGACACCTTCTCGGTTCTCCTAGCCATAGCGGGCGCGGTCCTCTCCAGGGGCCGCGCCTTTTCTATGTTTGCAGGCTCGGGCACAAAGAGAGGGCGCCAGTCTCCCGGCGCCCTCTTCCGTCATCTCTCTGCTCAGTACCCCTCGACCCACCTCGGCCCTAACAGCGCGGACCGGCCTTCTTCACATCCTCCGAGACGTTGCCCTCGAACTTCGCGAAGTTCTTGATGAACCGCTGGCAGAGGTCCTTGGCCTTGGCGTCGTATCCATCCTTGTCCTGCCAGGTATTCCGCGGGTCGAGAAGATAGGAATCGACCTCGGGGCACACTGTCGGAACATCTAGCCCGAAGAAGGGCTCCTCGCGCATCGGTGCGTTGTTGAGGCTGCCGCTAAGCACCCCACGGACTATCGCACGGGTCGCGCCGATGTCGATGCGGTGGCCGGTGCCATAGGAACCGCCGGTCCAGCCGGTATTGATCAGCCAGCACTTGGTGCCGTGCTTGGCGATCCGGTCGCCCAGCATCTTGGCGTACACACCCGGGTGCAGTGCCATGAAGGGCGCTCCGAAGCAGGCGCTGAAGGTGGCCTGGGGTTCGTCGACGCCGCGTTCGGTGCCTGCGAGTTTGGCGGTGTAGCCCGACAGGAAATGGTACATGGCCTGATCGGGGTTCAACCGCGACACCGGAGGCATGATCCCAAAAGCGTCGCAGGTGAGGAAGACGATGTTGGTCGGATGGCCCACAACACCCTCGCGGACGATGTTGGACAGGTGGCTGATGGGGTAGGCCGCCCGCGTGTTCTCGGTCAGCGACTCATCATTGAGGTCCAGTCGGCGCGTGGCGTAGTCCACCATCACGTTCTCAAGGATCGTCCCAAACTTGCGGGTGCACTCGTAGATCGCAGGCTCAGCCTCGCGCGAGAGCCGGATGACCTTCGCGTAGCAGCCGCCTTCAAAGTTGAAGATGCCGCTTTCGCTCCAGCCATGCTCGTCGTCGCCTACCAGCGCACGGTCCGGATCGGCCGACAGCGTCGTCTTGCCGGTGCCGGAGAGACCGAAGAACAAAGCGACGTCACCCTTGTACCCAACATTCGCCGAGCAGTGCATCGACAGCACTTCGCTCTGCGGAAGCAGGTAGTTCAATATGGTGAAGATCGACTTCTTGATCTCGCCGGCATAGCGCGTGCCGCCGATGAGGATGGTCTTCTCGCCGAAGTTCACGACGATGAAGGTCTCCGAGTTGACGCCGTACTTCTCCGGCGGCTGCGCGTGCATACCGGGCAGGCAGATCACGCGGAACTCGGGCACGTGCTCGTACAGCTCGTCCGCGTCCTTGATCTGGATGAAGAGGTTCCGGGCGAAGAGGCTCTGCCACGCATCCTCCGTGATGATCCGGATCGGCAGGCGGTACTTCGGGTCGGCGCCCACATAGCAGTCCTGGACGAACAGGTCCTTGCCCTGGATGTAGGTGAGCATCAGGTCATGGAGCTTGTTGTAGCTCTCCTGCGACAGGGCGCGGTTGACGTTCCCGTCCCAGTTGATCTTGTCCCGGCTGCTGTCCTCGTCAACGATGAACTTGTCGTTAGGCGAGCGGCCGGTGGTGTGGCCGGTGCGCACCGCGATAGGGCCCATGTGAACGATGTGCCCCTCCCGGCGCCGAATCACCTGTTCGTACAACTCCGGTGTGGTCATGGTCCAGTATACGCGTCCGACGTTGCGAATACCGTGATGTTGCAGGCCGTGCTTAGGTCCCTCGCGGTCTGGCATCAGGCAGCACTCCCTTCGTGGTTATCCCCAGCGCCGTCGAACACCCCTTGTGCCTCCGCAACCGCCGGAACCCCCAGGCGCCGGTCCCCGAAGCACACAACAAGACCTCGCCTCCAGGACCAGGGCGGCTAATACCCCAGTCCCAGCGGCCCGATGGAGTCCGTACTCACTGCGCCGGCACGCACGCTGAACAGGCTATCGTGCGCTGCCCTCAGGTCCGGTTCGGCCAGGGGCAGATACTGACGGGAGTTGTACTCCACCCCCATGAGGGTGTCGATTCGCGCTGCCAACCCCACTGAGTGGATGAGCGACCTACCAGGATTCGTGAGGTCCTGCACGGTCACCACCATCCCTGCCTCGCGGGCTGTAACTTGGTATAATAATGATGCTGACTGCCCTTTGCAAGTCTTGAGTCCAACTCCCGACCATCCCAACTCCCGCGCCAGGCGCAGCTTTTCCAGATCCGTCACGCCCTCATCCACCACCACGGGCTTCAGCGCCGCTACTGCGCTCATGTCGAAACGATGCACCTGCAGGTCGCGCTCCGTCGGTTGCTCCAGGTACAGCAGGCGCTCGTAAGCCCTTGGTGACACCTCCCGCAGCTTCTGCAGGTACTCCACCACGGTCTCCGGACTCTCGTTCATCTCGTTCGAATCGGTGGACAGGTAGAAGTCCCGCGACATCCCGAGCCGCTCATGGGTGCTCTCAATGACCGCGGCGACCTCACGCGTTCGCTCCACATCCCAGTCGATGTCCTTGCCTTGCAGCTTCACCTTGAAGCAGCGGAGGCCGTCGCGCTCGATCCACTGGTCCAGGCTCACCGGCAGGCCGTCCTGAGGGTCTCTGTCGTCCACCTCCGACATCACCAGCTTGTCCATCCCGCCGACCAGGTGGAAGATCGGCAGTGAGGGCTTGTACGCGGAATGCAGGTACTGGCTGATGTACTTGCCCTTGAACTGCGGGCCGCACCAGCGGGACAGGTCATACTCCATGTACTCAGGACCGTAGCCGTCATAGGTGCAGATCCCGTTCGCGACTCCGAAGGCGTCGTGGAGCGCAGCATCCGCCGGCGAGGAGCACACCAGGGCCGTCAGCAGCGGCGTCGGCTCCGCAAGCCCCAGTTCGGCCTCGACCTCCGCCGCGAGAGCCGGCAGGTCCGGCTTGATCTCCATGTACAAGTCTACCGGGTGACCGAAATGGGTATGCTCCTGCAGGTGGGCGCAGATCCTCTCGCCCAGCCGGCGCATTGCCTCATCCCGCACTTCGTGGGATAATGCGGCACTGGGGAAGGCCCAGATGTCGCTCAGCAGGATGTTGCCATACCCCTCGGCCACGGCGCCCGACCTTGTCTCAACCTTCGCCCGCACGGTCATTCCGGTGATGGTGCGGATGACGCCGGTCCCGAACTTGAGCGGCACTCGGAACTCCTCGTCGGTGAAGGTCGGTTCTACCTCAAGAAGGCGA
>JBDKVB010000009.1 GCA_039679385.1 Armatimonadia bacterium
CACCTCGCCCAAGGAGTGAAAGGTGAAGGGCGGGGGCAAGGCCCCGGTGCCGGAAGTGGGTAGGAGTCAGGCCCAGAGGGGCTTGTTTCTTCTGGGCCCATGCTTTAGTCTGTAGGTTACGATCCCGCGAGGACGACCTGAGGAGGAGACCGGGGACCCGGTAGCACAGCGCCGGTGAGCCTGGCGGCCCCTCCTCGCAATGAGGTGAGATTTCCGTGGCCTTTTCGGTTTCCAACGCAAGTGCAGCCACGCGCACGCGTCTGCGGACCCGCCGTTCCTTCTCACGAGTCAGCGGCATGTGCGCAACCTGCCTGGATGGCTGCCCAGGCTACTGCGAAGTCGGCGTGTCGTCCTTCCGGGGGACAGACGCGCTGTACCCGCAGCCCTTTGGTCCGATCACAGCCGGAGCGGAGAAGGACTACCCGATCAGCTACTCCTCCTTCAACATCTGCGGCACGACCTTCGGCGCGGTAGGCGTGCCGGAGGACTCGGACGAGGCAGTGTTCACGAAGGTGGACCTGGGGGTCACCCTGGGGCATGACGGTGCCATCCGGCTGGCTCTCCCGATCATCATCCCGGCTCTGGGGAGCACCCAGGTGGCCGAGGACAACTGGACTGGTCTTGCGGCCGGCGCCGCCCTCACCGGTACGCTGCTGACCATTGGCGAGAACGTGTGCGCCATGGATGACGAGGCCGAGTTCACGCGCGATCCCGACCCGGTGGTGATCCAGTCACCGGCTCTGCGGCACCGGATTCGCACCTACCGTGATTGGCAACGGGAGGGTATGGGCGGAATCGTGCTGCAGGAGAACGTGGAGGACCGTCGTCTCGGCGTGCTTCGGTACGGCATCCAGGAGCTCGGCATCGAGATCGCGGAGCTCAAGTGGGGGCAAGGGGCCAAGAACATCGGCGGTGAGGTGAAGGTTGAGACCCTCGCCAAGGCCCAGCGGCTGAAGCGACGCGGTTACTTCGTGCTCCCGGACCCGGATGATCCCGGCGTTCAGGGGGCTTACGAACTGGGTGCCGTCAAGGAGTTCGAGCGCCACTCGCGGATGGCCATGGTGAGCGAGGAGAGCTTCGTGCAGCGTGTGGCCGAGATTCGCGAACTGGGCGCCAAGTACGTGTTCCTCAAGACGGGCGCGTACCGTCCGGCCGACCTTGCGCGGGCCATCAAGTACTGCTCGGTGGCGAAGATCGACGTGCTGACGATCGACGCGGCCGGTGCGGGGACGGCGATGAGCCCCTGGCGGATGATGAATGAGTGGGGTCTACCGCCGATTGAGATGATCACGCTCGCGCGCAGCTATGTCGACCGGCTCGCGAAGCGCGGCGAGTATGTGCCGGACCTGGTTGTTGCCGGAGGCATCGCCTTCGAGGATCAGATCTTCAAGGCGCTGGCCCTCGGAGCGCGTCACGTGAAGGCCGTCGGCATGGCCCGGGCACCGATCTGCGCGGCTCATGTGGCCAAGAACATCGCCAAGGAGATCAAGGCAGGGCACCTGCACAAGTCACACGCGCGCTACGGAGACACGCTGGACAGCATCTTCCTGTTCTACCATGAGCTGAAGCGCAGACTGGGGCCCCGGATGGAGGAGCTTCCGCCCGGAGGCATCGGCCTGTACCACTACTACATGCGGCTTGCCCAGGGGCTGCGGCAGCTAATGTGTGGCACGCGCAAGTTCGCCCTGGAGCACATCACCCGGGATGACATCTTCGCCCTCACCCGGGAGGCGGCGGAGCTTACCGGGACGCGCTACGTGATGGATGTGGACAAGGCCAAGGTGGACGAGATCCTGGGGTAGCGGCAGGCGAAGGTGGAGGACAAAGAGAGCCGGATAGGGTCATATTGCCCTATCCGGCTCTTTGATTCTGACGGGACTGCGACGGGCTGAGCGCTGCAGCGGCGGCTATCCGCCGGTCGCTGCGGGTATCGTCACGGTGATCTTCTGGGTGTCCTCCGCCTTGTTGTTGGCGTCCAGCAACTGGGCGGTGATCGTGAACTCGGTAACGAAGTTCGCGAAGAAGTCGCTCAGCAGGTCGAGGGTCTTCGTCTTCCAGACACCGTTGGCGTCGGCGGTCACGGTATCGCTGCCCACATTATGGCTGCCGAAGAAGTCGTAGGCCGTCACAACGCGGACCTGCCGCCCCGGAGGCGCCTGCCCACTGACCTCGATCTTGGAGGCCTTCAGGGCTTCCTTGTCCTTGGGGCTCAGCAGCGCCAGCTTGGTTGGAAGTACTGTGGCGATATCGACCTTGGTAGCGGCTTCGAGGCTGTACTGCTTGTTCTGAAGGTCGATGAAGTAGCCGACTATCTTGGCCCCGAGGGCCTGATCGCCACGGACGACGGTGTAGCGGGCCCGATAGCTCTTCTGGTTCGCTATCGGCTGCATCTCGATCTGCTTGAAGTTGTCGCCGATGACCACGTAGGCGCGCTTTCCGTACTCGGTGACATCCATGGTGATAGTCAGCACAGCACCCACGCCGAGAACCCCGGTGGCGTCATGCTGGATCGCCTTGAGCTTGCCGCCGGCGGTAACGGTGCCACCGCGGACGGTGAACACGGTGCGCAGTGTCTTCTGATTGCCGGCGAGGTCGAAGAGCGCGAGGTCAACGCGGTGCTCCCCGGCGGCGAGGTTGGCGGCCTGATAGCGCAGTTGCTTGTCGGTCACCTGCGCCTGCTTGGTCACGTTGGCATCGTCGAGTTTGAGCACCGTCTTCGTGGTGTCGATGCCGCTGCCGGTCTCGTCGCCGTACTGGAAGGTGATGAGCGGCGAGGCAGTGGCGGTCTCGGCCAGGTAGTCGGGCGAGACGCTCAGGACGACCGGCTCGACGGTATCGATGGTGACCGTCTGGGCGCCGGTCACGGCTGCCGCGTCAACGTTGCGCACCTGCAGATGACCGACGACGGCGGCCTTCGTGACGTCATCGCCGGCCTTGACGGTGTAGGTGCCCGTGTACTCCCCTGCCGGAGCCTCGCGCAGCAGAATCCCGACCACCTTGTCGCCGAGGTCGACGGTGGCGATACCGCCGGTCGTACCGCGGACTCGGAGCGTGAGCTTGTCGCCCACGTTGAGTGGGGCAGCGTAGTCGGTGGTTACGAGCTGGATCTGCGGCGCCGTCGTGGTGGGTGTTGTTGCCGTGCCTGACTCCAGGACGAGGGCGACGATGGCCTTATCCGCCGGGTTCAGGGTGAGGGTGACCTTGTCTCCGCGCCTGAGCAAGGCGCTATCCAGGGCTGCACCGTCGGCGGTCTGGAGGGTGGCACCCGCGGCGAGGCTGAAGATCTGGCCGTCCGTCAGGAGTACGCGGCCACCACCGATGGCCTGAATGGTCCCGGTGACCTGCACCCGGGAGACCAGGATGCCGGTGATGCGACCGTTCTTGTCGAGAGCGTATTCGATGCTGTCGCCGACCTTGAGCGCGGAGGCCGTTGCCGCCTGGACGGTGCCGTCGGCAGCGGTCTGGTAGTACTGGAGGGTGTCGGCACCAATGTAGGCGGCGGCCTGGTCACTACCCTCGGGCTTGATCATGAAGAAGGGCGGCGTGCCCGGGTAGTACTGCACCAGCGTGGCCTTGAGGGTACCGGCGCCCAGACCGACCATGCGCAAAGACAGCTCGGCGGTTAGGGTGGTTCGGTTCCAGGCGTACTGCCCGCCGAGAGCCTCGACCAGTCCCTCCGCCTCGAGGTAGACGACGTCACCCAACTTCACCGGCGCACGATCGAAGGTGCCGACCTGGGTGCCGAGCTGGAAGGGTGTCTGGTTCAAGGCGAAGGTCAGGATCGCATTGCCGCGGCGGAGGGTGAAGCGGTTGTTGGTTGCGTCCGCAGTCAGCTCGCCGCCGATCGTGTCGATGAAGTCGCCGAGGGATACCATGACGACGCCCGCGATGAGCAAGGGCGGATTCGTGAGTGCGCTAAGAGTCTGACCGTTGAGCGAGACCAACGGAGGAGGAAGGGCAACCGCTGCTGTCGTGGCCTGCTGGGCGAAACTCGGAAGTGCGGAGATGACCAGGAGGGGCAGCAGCGTCCAGGCAGTTTTGGGGCAATGGAACATGGTGGGGCCTCCTTCCCAAAGCGGGGACGACAATCAGGGTGTTACGGGTGACTGAGAAACTAAGGGGCGACCGCCGATACGAGAGCCTCCAGGCGTGCCCTGCCTACGGCAGGATACTTCGCGCTCCGGCGTCCCCTTCCTCTGCAGAAGTGGAACAAGGAAGGAGCCTGACGGTTGAGACCTGACCCGAGACGGGTTCTCGGCGGCGCTGCCGGGGCCAAGTCACGCGGGGAGTTTACCCCAAGGGGGTCGTCTGTCACACCTGTGGGCCAGGTGCGAAGGGGTAAGGACGGAGGGGTTCAGTGGAGGGGCTGCGGATGCTGCTTGAGCCACTCGTCGCAGAGCTGCCGGGCATCCGGTCGCTCCTGAAGGGCTGCGACGAGGTCGTACACCACGGCGGCTCCCGATTGCTCGAAGTAGACTTCCTTGATGGCCTGCAGCACAGTGGCAGGGGGCAGCAGGTCGGCGGCGATCATCTGCTTGAAAGCCTCCCGGGCCGCCGCATGGCCCGGTTCGCGACACAGGGCAACAGCCAGATGCCACAGGGCGTCCTCCGGCTTGCGAGCATCCCGCAGAAGCCCGGCCAGGAGCACGTGATCGTCGGCCACGCCGCCCTTGCTGACCTGAATCGCACGGCGCAGGGAATGCATGGCCGCCGCGGGCTTGCCGAGCGCGACCTGGGCCCGAGCCAGCGTGTAGAGCAGGACACGGTCATCGCGCCGCTCATCGGGGATGCGGGCAAGGGTCTCCTCGGCGACCTGCGGCTGGCCCTGGAGCAGCGCAAGGGCAGCGATGCCGGTGGCGATACCCAGGTCGTCGGGGTGCTGTCGGCTGAGTGCCTGGAGTCGCACCGCCTCGACCCCGGCACGCTGCATGACCTGACTAAGCTGCGCGGCGGCGACCCAGAAGGCGGGGCTGCCTGTCTCGGCTTCTGATAGTGTCAGGAGGGTCTCCTGCTGCTCGCGGACCAAGTCGGGACGCACCTGCATCTCCGCCAGCAGAGCGACGATCCCGGCCGTCGAAGTCACTGGCTCCAGCAGGCGCCCCAGAGGGTCCAGGGCACGCTCGGGCGTCACCGACGGCAGGTAGAGACGGACAAGCCGGCGGAGAGCGGTCTCCCGGAGCGGCGTACGCTGGGCCAGACCACGGAGAAGCTGGTCGGCATCCGCGAGGTTCTCGGCGCCACCGGCCTGCGATAGGAGCTGCGCAGCCGCGAGCCCGAGGGTCGGGTGATCGGGATGCTGGTCGAAGAGCACCAGGAGACGGCGGCCACCCTCGGCCTCACGATGCAGGCGACCACACAGATCGACGAGAAGGGTTGTGGCCGTGTCCTCGGGCACGGAACTCGGCAGGAGGCGCTCGAGGAGGGTGATGGCCTGCTCGGTGCGACCGCCTCGAACACCGATCAGGGCCAGCGTGCGGCACGCGGCATCCGTCATCGGACCGGCCAGGGCCACCTGCTCGATCTGCTGCCAGGCCTCCTGGTGGCGATCGAGGTAGCAGAGGGATTCGGCCAGGGCCACTCGCGCCTCGACAAGCTTGGGCTCGCGTGACAGCAGAGCGGTGAGCGTGGCGACGGCCTCGGTGTCCTGCCCGAGAGCCTGGTACGCGGTCGCCAGCCCCAGAGTGAGACGAGGCGAAGGCTTCGGACCGCCCAGAAGAGGCCGGTACAGCTCAATCGCCTCCGGGGCGCGTCTGGCCTTGACCAGCAGCCGACCAAGCTCCTGCGCGACCGCGGTCTCGTTCTGGTTGCCACGCTTCAGCAGGTCGCGCCAAGTCGAGATGGCGAGGTCGAGATTGCCCAGGTCCTCGGCCAGGAAGGCCACCTTGAGGTAGGCATCGGCAGGCGGATTCGGCGCACGCAGTGCCTCGCCCGCCTCGATGAGCGCCCGGTCCTTGCGGCCACGCTCAACGAGGACATCGACGACGGCCATGCGAGCGGTGAAGTCGCGGGGAGACAGGGCGAGGATCCGCCGCAGGTAGTTCTCGGCGCGTGAGAGATCGGGAACCTGTCGCGCATAGGCCGCCGCACGCTGCAGCAGCTTGACCTCGACGGGATGGGAATCCAGCCCGCGATCGAGGGCAAGAAGGGCGCCGGTCAGGTCACGGTTCTGTTTGAGCGCCTCGGCCAGCGCCAGCCAGTACTCGGACTTGTCGGGGGCGAGACCGGCGGCACGTCGCCAGTTGGTGATGGCTTCCGGTCGCTTCCCAAGGCCTTCGTAAGCGCGGGCCAGACCCGCATACGGCTCCCCGGAAGTCGGCGCCAACTCGGAGGCGAGCTTGAACTGCTGCAGTGCCGCCTCGAAGCCGGCCTTCGACAGGTAGGCATCACCAAGCTGCAGACGCACTCGCAAGGCATCGGCCGGAGGGAGTGACAGCGCCAGACGCTCGCGGGTCTGCAGAGCTTCCTGCGAGAGGTTCAGGGCATCGAAGGCGGCAGCGAGAGTCGTGAGCACGCCCCGGTCGGGAGGATTGAGGGAGGAGAAGGGCATCAGGGTCTGCACAGCCTGCAGGGGCTGCTTCGTGACCAGTTGGAGGCGGGCCATTTCGGTGGCGGCAGCGGCGGAATCGGGCTTGAGGCTGAGGGCCTGCGTCAACCAGCGGAAGGCCTCGGTGTAGTTGCCGACCGCACCGGCGGCCTTGCCCAACTCGAAGGCCAGGGCAGCGTCCTGCGGGCTTAGTTGCACCGCCAGGCGCAGGGGTTCGAGAGCCTTGCGGGGATTGCCGGCACCCATGTAGGCGCGTCCGAGTCCGGCCAGGGCAGAGACATCGCGGGGAACCGCATCGACGGCTACCCGGAAGGCCGCAGCCGCTTCGGGATAGCGGTGCAGGGCCAGCAGGGCCAGACCGAGACCCTTGCGAGCGTCCAGGGCATAGGGCTCCCGGTCGAGGACGCGCTGGAAGTGGGCCACAGCGCTGCGGTAGTCGCCGGTGTTGTAGTAAGTCAGCGCGAGGTTGTAGCGTGCGTCGTGGTTGCCGGGGTCAAGGGCAAGCGCCTGCTGAAAGAGGTCAAGGGCCTGGGCGAAGAGGCCGGCACGAGCGCGGTCAACGCCCTGCGAGACCAGAAGCGAGACCTGCGCGGCTGCCGGTGAGGTCGCCTGTGGCTGGGCCAGAGCGCAACCCGGTGAGACGGTCAGCAGCAAGAGCGCGAGCAGGCGATACACAGGCACCGAGGGCCAGGTCCGCGCCGATAGGCGGTCTTCGACTCGACAGCGCCGGAGGTACCGGCGTCGAGACTCGGCGGCAGCGGCGACGGTTGGCCCTGCGGAGCCCTGCATTCCGGGTCACGCCTTCTTGCCGTACAGCTCCTCCGGCGTCATGAGGCGCTCGGCGCAGACTTCCCACTGGCCGCCGCGCCACTCACGGTAGAAGCAGCTTGCATAGCCGTCATGGCAGACCGGGCCGACGGGATCGACGCCGACCAGCAGGCCGTCGGCATCGCAGTCGGTGCGGATCCACTTGACGTGCATGACCTGGCCGGAGGTCTCGCCCTTCACCCACAGCTTCTGCCGCGAGCGGCTCCAGAAGGTGGCGAGGCCGGTCTCCTCGGTCTGCTTCACGGCAACGTCGTTCATGTAGCCCAGCATCAGCACCGCGTTGGTCTCGTGGTGGACGACGATCGCCGGGATCAGGCCGTTGCTGTCGAACTTGAGGATCGAGATATCCATGGTCGGTTGTCCTAAGCTTGGTGTCGGCCAGGAGGGCCTTATTCGGTGATTCGCACCGGTACGCCACGGGCGGCGAGTTCGCGTTTCACGTCGGCCACAGTGACCTCGCCGAAGTGGAAGATGCTGGCTGCGAGGACGGCATCAGCCTTGCCCTGCACGAGCGCCGCGTACATGTGATCGACAGAGCCCGCGCCGCCGGAGGCGACGACCGGAATGGAGGTGTGCTCGGAGATCCGGCGCAGCAGCTCGATGTCATAGCCGGTCTTCATGCCGTCGGCGTCCATGCTGGTGATGAGGAACTCACCGGCGCCCAGCTCCTCAGCTCGCCGGGCGTACTCCAGGGCGTCCACCTCGGTCGGCTGGTGGCCGCCGTGGGTGTGGATACGCCACTCGATCTTCGCGTCGGGATTGTAGCCCAGGTCGGAGTCGTCGCGGTCGGGGCTCGGAACACGCCTGGCATCGATGGCGACGACGATGCACTGGCGACCGAAGCGCTCGGCGCCCTGGCGGATGATGTCGGGGTTCTCGACGCCCGCGGTCATGATGGAGGCCTTGTCGGCCCCGGCGACGAGGATCTGCCGGATGTCCTCGACGGTACGGACGCCTCCGCCGACGGTGAAGGGGATGAAGATCTGCTCGGCGGTGCGGCGGACGATGTCGAGCATGATATCGCGGTGCTGCAGGGAGGCGGTGACGTCGAGGAAGACCAGCTCGTCGGCGCCTTGCTCGTCGTACCGGGCGGCTTGCTCCACCGGGTCACCGGCATCGCGGAAGTTCAGGTACTTGATGCCCTTGACGACGCGACCGTCGGTCACGTCAAGGCACGGAATCACTCGTTTGGCCAGCATGGTTCAGTTACGCTCCTGCGAAGAGTCCGCGTCAGGGTTTGAGGCCAAGTGCCGTCATGGCCTCGCCGACCACGTAGAAGGAACCGGTGACGCACACGGTACCCGCCGAGCCGGCGATCTCAAAGGCTCGTCGGCAAGCCTCGGCGACACTGGGCAGCACTTCGGCCTCAGACCAGGCTGGACCGCCTCGCTCACGAAGGAGATCGGCGTCCAGAGCGCGGTCGAGGTTTGCACGGGTCAGGAGGACCTGGGCTCCGAGACCCGCCAGGCGGTCGGCGAAGCCCGCAATGTCTTTGTCCTCCGACATGCCGATGACCAGGACCAGAGGCCCCAGGTCAAGGTATTCGGGGAGTGCACGGGCCAGCGCCTGGGCCGACTCGGGATTGTGGGCGCAGTCGAAGACCAGGTACGGATGTGCCTGCCGGATATCGAAACGCCCCGGCCAGCGGACCTGGCAGAGCCCTCGCGCAACGTGCTCCCACCTGATAGTGTAGCCGCGCAAGGCCATTTCATCAAGGAGGCCCAGCGCAACGCCAAGATTCGTGGCCTGATGAGCGCCCAGAAGGCTGCTTCGGACCTGCCACTGCGTGCCCGGACCGGCGAGGCGACTCTCGTGACCACTGGCGGAAGGCCAGAGGACCTCGAACTGGTCGAGCGGCAGAGCGAGGCCGGAAGGTCCGGTTCGGGCGGCTCGCTGCGGCGGCTCAAGACGCTTGATGATCGGCCCCTGCACCAGCGGCGCGCCAACACTCTCGGCGACCTCGGAGATCGCGCTGAAGGCTTCGCCCTGCTGACCTCGGGCCACCACCAGGGGCACGCCGGGCTTGGCAATGCCCGCCTTCTCCCGGGCGATGGCGTCGAGGGTATTGCCCAGAATCGCCGTGTGGTCAAAGCCGATGGTGGTGATGGCGCTCACCAGCGGGTTCACGAGGTTGGTGGCATCGAGACGTCCGCCGAGGCCTACCTCGTAGACGGCGACGTCGACTTCCTCGGCGAGGAAGTGCAGGGCGGCGATCCCGAAGTAGGCCTCAAAGAAGGTGCAGGGAGAGAAGCCGCCGGTGGCTCGGACTTGCTCGAGGACCGGCTGAACCTGGGACACAAGCCGGGCCATTGACTCCTCGGAGACCGGCTCACCGTTGACACGGACACGCTCGCGGAAAGAGACCAGGTGCGGGGAACTGAAGAGCCCGGTGCGGTAGCCGGCCTCACGCAGCACTCGCTCGACCATGGCCGCCGTGGAGCCCTTGCCCTTCGTCCCGGCGATGTGGACGGCGGGGACTCGGAGGTGCGGATCGCCCAGCAACTCGGCGAAGCGCCGGGCTGAATCGAGACTCACGGTATCGGCGAAGTGGCGACGGAATCCGAGCCGCTCGAAGTCGGTCAAAGCCTCAAGATACTCGACGGCCTGCGCGTAGTTCATGGGTTGGAGGACCTGCCTGCCTGGACGGGACTTCGAGGCTCGAAGTCGCTGCCGCCCGGAGCCTTCAGGCGTGGACCTCCTCGCGCAGATCGACGGAGCGAGGCACCCGGACCATCGCAGCGAAGATGCCCATGATCACGGAGTTCACCGCCGCAGCGACGAAGACCCACTCGTAGCCGTACTTCGCCCACAGGAGGCCGCCCAGGGAAGGGACGGTCATCGCAACCAGGTGGTTGATGGTGACGCCGACCGAGAGACTGGCGGTGAGGTCGTCCTTGGTCTCGGCGATCTTGGACATGTAGGTGTCGCGAGCCATCTCCAGGGCGAAGAGGAGCTGGTCCATGACGTAGGTCACGAAGACGATCAGCAGGGCGGCCTTCGGCCCCAGCCCGAGGTGCTCGGCGGTACCATAGCCCAGGCATACGATGACCAACAGGACGGCGTTGGTTAGCATGATCTTGCGTTCGCCGAAGCGGTCGACCATGTGCCCGAGGAACTGGTTGAAGGGTATGCCGATGAGTGAGGCGATGATGGCGAGCTTGGCGAAGGCGGAGGGCGGCTGGCGATAGACGGTGACGATGACCCAGCGCCCGAAGGTGAGGAAGGCCTGCTTCCGGGCTCCGAAGAGCACGTTCAGCACGTAGTAGAGCCAGTACTTGCGCTTCAGGACGAAGCTGGGACGTTTCTCGTGGGCGCCGATGGTCTTGAGCAGGTGGAAGAAGATGCCGGCCCCGACACAGGCAATCGCGGCGATGTAGAAGGTGAGGTCAAACTGCCACTCGTCGATGGGGCGGATCATCCCCTCCTCGACGGGGCCGCCCTGCCCGAACTTCTGGAAGACGATCCAGACGATCACTGCGCCGATAATGGAGCCGATGATCCCGACTGCACCAACCTGGCCGAGGCGACGGGCGCGCTTGGTCTGACCACCCAACTCCATGGTGAGGGAGGAGCGCACCGGCATGATGAGGTGGCTGCCGACTCCCCAGAAGATGGTGCACAGCAGCATCAGCCACCAGTTGCTCCCCTTCAGCCCCAGGCCGACCATGCCGATGGCCGTGACCCAGGCGGAGAAGCCGGCCAGGTGCGTCTCAGGCATCCAGGACAGAGCGCCCATCAAGGGGGCGTTCAGCAGCCCTGGGAACTCGCGGATGAACTCCAGGTTGCCGCGAACCGTGGGCGAGACCTTGAACTGTGCGAAGAGGTAGTTGTTGTAGGTGTTCTCGAAGACGCCACTGCACACGGAGATCAGCAGGATGGCGACGAGGTACTTGGGCAGGTCGGGATGGATGGCTTTCAGACGTCTGTGGAAGCGTCTGATCATGATACGGAACCAGTGTGGGGCTCGGCCGCAGGTACGGGCGACAGATCACCCGCAGGCCGAGCCCTGGAAATGCACTCTTCCCGCGCTGCCTCTCTGGGCCTGCGCAGGAGGGTGGTGCAAGGTTGTGAGGGTTACCGGCAAGAGACAGCCCGAACTCGCGTCATCGTGCAAGCGTGCAGGCCCGGCTGCTACTCGCCAAGCGCCTCGTGAGATTCCTTGAGCTGCTGCATGATGGGGATCTTCTGCGGGCACTTGGGCTCGCACTGACCGCACTCGACGCAGGCATCGGCGCCCATCAGACCACGGCGGTTCTCCGGCCCCAGTCGGCGGTAGATATGACGCGCATGGTCGGTGAGACCCCAGACGCGGTGCATGTTCATGGCCGAGAAGATCTGGGGGATACCGACGTTGTTGGGGCAGGGCATGCAGTAGTTGCAGCCCGTGCAGTACAGGTCGGCGAGCTTCTTGTTCTCCTCCAGCGCCTGGCCGATGCGCTGCATTTCCTCGGCGCTGAGTGCTTCGTCGCGCGAGGCCGTGGCACAGTTCTCCAGCACTTGCTGCATGTTGCTCATGCCGCTGAAGGCGATGGTGACGTTGGGGTTGGCCAAGACGAAGCGCAGGGCCAGCTCCGCGGTGCTCGAGGAGTCGACGATGCCCTCGAGACGCTCGGAGCGACTGCCGAGGCGTCCGCCGCCAACCGGTCCCATGATCTCGACGCCCAGGCCCTTCTCGTGAGCATAGGCGATGGCGTCCTCGTACTGGCGGTCGAGGAGGTTGTACTGGACCAGGAAGCCCTCGAAGAAGCCCAGGTCGATGAGCTTGATCAGGTTCTCGGGCTTGTCGTGGCAGGAGAAGACGACGTGCTTGAACAGACCCTGATCCTTGGCCTTCTGCATGGCCTCGATGGGTCCGCCGGGCTTGGAGAACTTCTCCCAGGACTCCCAACCGAGGCTGTGGACGATCTTGTAGAAGTCGATGTAGTCGGTGTCGAGATCTTTGAGGGACCGCTCCATACGCTGCCACCAGCCGTCGGCAGTCTCATCCTGCAGAGGGTTCTTGGTGGCAAGGTAGATCTTGTCGCGGCCAAACTGGCGGGCGGCACGACCGACCATCCGCTCGCTCCAGCCGTCGCCGTAACCGTAGGCGGTGTCGATGTAGTTGATGCCCAGCTCCAGGCCCTTGACCATGCAGGCCACGGCCTCGTCTTCCTCTTTCGGAAGTCGCATGGCGCCGTAGCCGAGGGCGGAGACCGTCAGCCCCGTCTTGCCGTATTCGCGGTATTGCACAGTCGTGTCACCTCAGCTTCTCGGTTGATCGGTACAGAACACCAGTAACCAGGTTATACCTTATCACAGGCCTCCAGGGAGCGCAACAAGCGGCGGTTGTGCAAGTGTCCAGTGCGATGGCCGCTGATGGCGCCCCACACCGGGCGTCCGAGGAGGTACAGGTCGCCGAGCATGTCCATGATCTTGTGCCGGGCGAAGGCGTCGGGCAAGGTCGGCGGCGCGGAGTAGTGGTCGCCGTAGATGACCAGGCAGTTCTCCTCGCTTCCACCCTTCAGGATGCCGGCCTCGATGGACTGGCGCAACTCCTCCGCCGGGGCGAAGGTGCGTGCGGCAGCCAGCTCGGCGCCGAAGCCTGCCTGGGAGACGGTGAAATCGGCCTCCTGATGGCCGATCATGGGGTGGTCGTAGTGCAGCTCGTAGCAGAAGCGCGGGACAGTGGAAGGCTCGGCGGTGATCCAGGGCGCGGTCTCGTGCTCCTCGCCAAGGAGCACCGGCGCTTTCACCTCCACAGGGGCGATGGGGTCGTTGAAGGAGACCACGCCGGCCTGGCGGATCAGCTCGTACCACATCCGCGCGCTACCGTCGAGAAGAGGGACTTCCGGCCCGCTGACCTGCACGGTGAGGTCGGTAAGGCCCGCCACATGGAGGGTGGCCATGAGGTGCTCGACGAACAGGGTAGCATCCTCGGCGCAGGTGCCGATGGCCGTGCAACTGGGAAGGTCAAGGGCGTGGCTCAGGTGCAGGGGCAGTTGCAGGTCCAGGTCGGTGCGCTCAAGCAGGAGGCCCTGACCCGCCTCCGCGGGAAGCAGACACACGGTAACGTCAAAGCCGGCACGGACACCGAGGCCGGTAACCGGGCCGGCAGGCTGCGCAAGGCTTCTACGGACGGGATCAGCCAATCGCATGGCCGTGCAGTATATCCCAGTGTTCGGAGGCGGTCAAAGGGCACAGCGTCCCCCGTGTTGCGGCCGTACCACTAGATGTCATCAGCCTGCAGTATGGGGAGGCGGAAGCCCGAGTGCACCGCCATCACACCGACCACGTCCTCCGGGCTGACGATGTAGGACTCGGTCATCTCCGCGTTGTCGCCCTTGAGGTAGATGTTGCCGTAGATCTCGACGACGACGCGCTTGACGACCGGCTGGCTGTCCCCCACATTGGCCAGCACGACGCTGCCGACTTTGTAGGGACCGCGGACGAAGACAGCCTCCTCGCCATGGTCGAGCGTTGGCTCCATCGAGATGCCATCGACCTGGGCGACCCGCAGGAGCGGACGTGAGCTGTTGATCATGGCGAAGTTGAGCAGGGCAAGAGCCCCCACGACGATGATGGTCAGCTTGACAACGGTCAGTAGATGACGAAGGATAGCAAGGAGTCTCATGTGTTCCACCCACACTCCATTTCCGAGGGTCGCTTCCGGTTCGCCAGGCAGCGGGCGCAAGGATAGGTAGCGTCGGTTGCCCGAGTGATCTCAGGCCGGCGGGATCGGAAGCGTGAGAAACGAAACGACCCTAGACGCGTCGGAAGGTGCCAGGAGCAGCCCCACAGCCAGCACAACCACAAAGGAGCGAAGCCGAACTTACCTCGAGGCACGGACTGTATCGTAGCAGCTACAGGTTTCGAGACGGTCTCGTACGGGACAAGGTTCACTGGTTACCCAACAAGGGCGATTGGACGTGGCGAGAAGGGGAGGTGCCTGGAGGGTCGAAGTGGGTTTGGTTCGGTCTTGGCCTTGACGACAACCGTGGGTTCTGCAAGGATACTCTTCCGCAGGCCGTCGGCGGGTCCCTGGACCGATGGCCCCGGTATGATGAGGAGCGCGTGGACTGAGCTATGCCCTTACCTGTTGTCGCAATCGTAGGCCGCACCAATGTAGGAAAATCGACCCTCTTCAATCGCTTCGTCGGGAAGCTGAGCGCCGTGGTGGAGGATTTCCCCGGGGTGACACGGGACCGGCTCTATGCTCGGGCGGAGATCAACGTTCGGCCGGTGACGCTGGTGGATACCGGCGGACTGGTCGGCGGCGAGGGCGACATACTCAATGAGAAGGTCAACCGCCAGGCCGTGCAGGCGCTGGAGGAAGCTGACCTGTTGATCGTCTTGATGGATGGCCGCGAGGGGCCGACGGCGCAGGATCACGAGATCGCCGAGATCGTGCGTCGCAGCGGCAAGCCCTTCGTGCTCGCGGTCAACAAGATGGAGCGACCGTCGGCCGACAGCTATGAGTTCTACGAGCTGCGGCTCGGCGAGCCGATTGAAGTCTCGGCCGAGCAGGGGTTCGGAATCGTTGACCTGGAGGACGCCATCTGCGATCTGCTCCCGAAGGAAGTGGAGGAGGAGGCCTGGCGGGAAGGTGAGATCGGGATCGCGGTCGTCGGGCGCCCGAATGCGGGCAAGTCGGCGCTCATCAATGCCATTCTGGGCGAAGAGCGGCTGATCGTCAGCGACACGCCGGGAACCACGCGGGACGCTGTGGACACCTGGGCCGAGTTTGACGGGACGCCGATTCGCCTGGTCGATACTGCGGGTCTGCGCCGCAAGGGCAAGCGCAGTCAGGGCACGGAGTTCTTCAGCTCCCTGCGAACGATGCGGGCCCTCGAGCGTTCGCACCTGGCGCTGGTCGTAGTGGATGCGATAGAGGGGATCACGGCCCAGGACGCCCGCGTGGCGCTGGAAGTGTATGATGCCGGGCGGGCCTGCATCGTGGTGGCGAACAAGTGGGACCTGGTGCTGAAGGCCTCCTTCCCGGAGGACGCTGCCCCGGAGGATGCGCGCTCCCGTCAGAAGCACGAGAAGACCGTTTGGAATGACTTCGTGCGGCTGGCGCGTCATGAGCTGCCCTTCTTGCAGTATGTGCCGATCGTGCCGACCTGCGCTCTGACCGGCGAGGGCATCAGCGAGCTTCTGCCAATGTGCAAGAAGGTCTTCGGGCAGTTCGACCTGCGCGTGGACACCGGTCCGCTGAATCGGTGCATACGGCGAGCGACGGCTCGACACGCTCCACCGACTCGGGGCGGTCGGCCCCTGCGGGTGATGTATGCCACGCAGGTGCGGTCACGACCGCCAACGATCGTGCTGTTTGTCAATGAGCCGAAGCTGATGCATTTTTCCTACGAGCGGTACTTGCTGAACGCGATTCGCCAGGAGTTCGGGTTCGAGGGAACTCCTGTGAAGCTGCTGCTGCGCGGACGTAAGCAGGAGGACGGCGAGCCGTCCTAAGGACGACGGGGCGTCCTAGGGACGACGGGGCGTCCCAGGAAGAGGAGGCTCTGTCACAGGGGAGGGTGCCCAACTCCGCGCAAAGGAGACGCAGTCATCTTGGTCGGCACTGCCTTTGCCGCACTAGTCCTGGCATATCTGCTCGCCGGCATTCCCATTGGTCTGTTGGTGGGGCGCAGTCGAGGCATCGAGGATATCCGCAAGTACGGGAGCGGCAACATCGGCGCGACCAATGTGCTGCGGGTGCTGGGAGTGAAGGCGGGGCTGGCCGTCTGGGTGTCGGACTGCATGAAGGGCGTCGTGCCGGTGCTGCTGGGGCGTCATGTGTTCGGGCTTGAGGGCTGGTGGCTGGGCGCTGTGGCTCTTGCTGCGATCGTGGGGCACTGCTACTCGCCCTACCTGAAGCTCAGCGGCGGGAAGGGAGTGGCCACCGGTCTGGGAGCGATGATAGGGCTGTACTGGGCTTCCGGCGTGTGCGCCTTCGTGCTGTTTGTGCTGATCGTGGCCCGGACGCGGTACATCTCGCTGGGCTCGATCCTGGCAGCTGCGAGCATTCCGGTGTGGATGCTGGTGTTCCACATGCCGACGTCCTACGTGGTCTTTGCAGCTCTGGCGGCGACGCTGATCATCTTCAAGCATCGCGGGAACCTGAAGCGTCTGATAGCGGGCACAGAGCGCAAGTTTGGTCACCGCGAGCCGGCTACGGGGAATCCGGCAGATGGCAAGCGATGAGTGAGACGGATACACAGCGGCGGACCGTGGCGGTGATTGGCGCCGGAGCCTGGGGTACGACCCTGGCGTGGCTGCTGGGCAATCAGGGGCACAGAGTACGCCTGTGGACACGACGTCCGGAGCACGCCGAGCAGATTCGCCGCGAGGGCGAGAACCGGTCGCGACTGCCTGGGACGGTGCTGCCGCCGCAGGTGTTGGCGACGGGCGACTTGAGGGAAGCGCTGCGGGGTGCGGAGTGCGTGGTGTCGGCGGTGCCCTCTGCGCACCTGCGTGAAGTTGCGGGACGGATGGCGGGACTGCTGGATCCCGAGGCGCTGGTGGTCAGTGCGACGAAGGGTTTGGAGCCCGGCACGGGGAAGCGGATGAGCCAGCTTCTCGCCGAGGAGGCGCAGGTGAGGCCGGGGCGTGTGGTGGCGCTTTCGGGGCCGAATCTGTCGGGCGAGATCGCTGCGGGGATGCCTGCAGTGAGCGTGGTTGCGGGGTCGGAGGAATCTGGGGTTGCGGAGGGCCAGCGGCTTTTGTCGAGTCCCCTCTTCCGCATCTATGCGAATTATGATATACTCGGTGTTGAGATTTGCGGAGCCTTGAAAAATGTCCTTGCCATCGCGGCAGGAGTCAGCGACGGTCTTGGGTACGGCGCCAACGCCCGGGCAGCCCTGGTAACGCGGGGACTGACGGAGATGGGCCGGATCGGACACGCGCTGGGAGCCTGCCGTGCGACGTTCTGGGGGGCGGCCGGAGTCGGCGACGTTCTGACGACTTGCAACAGCCGACTGAGCCGCAACTGGCAGGCGGGCTACCGCCTGGGTTGCGGGAAGGCCCTGACGGCAGAAGCGGGAGAGGTCAGCGAGGCGATCGAGGGCGTGCCGACGACGGGCGCCGCGAGAGAGCTTGCGCAACGTCTTGGAGTGGAGGCGCCGATCAGCTGCGCACTGTATGAGGTCTTGTTTGAGGGCCGGGCACCCGGGGAAGCTGTGATGGAGCTTATGTGCCGGCCATGGCGGGCGGAGGCAGAGGCCTGGCAATAACGTGGGACCGCAGTCTGCGCCGCTTGTCAGAGAGCGGTGGCGGGCAAGGATAGCCACCCCCGTAGGCCGCTTGGGCCTGCGGCTATTCGAGGCTGACATAAGCCTGCATCTGTGAGCCCCGAGGCCTGCAACCGGCTGGTTTCATGGCCATGAGGGGCTGTACCTAAGGGAGGGACCAAGGTGCCCAAGACGTGGAATAAAGCCGATCTCGTTGAGGCCGTTGCCGAAAAGGCCGAGCTGAGCAAGAAGGACGCAGGCGCAGCGCTGGACGCCATCATCGCTACGGTGACCGGCGCGCTGAAGAAGAAGGACAAGATCCAGCTCACGGGCTTCGGCAGCTTCGAGGTTCGGAAGCGGAAGGCACGCAAGGCCAAGAACCTGCAGACCGGCGAAGAGATCACTGTGCCGGCGAGCTGGGTACCCGCGTTCAAGGCCGGCAAGGGCCTCAAGGATTCCGTCAAGTAACTGACGGTACAGGTAGTACCCCTTGGGATGACGTTTACCGGGCGGCGCGAGCCGCTGCGGTGATGAGGTTCGGTCGGGGCGTAGCGCAGTTTGGTTAGCGCGTTGGACTGGGGGTCCAAAGGTCGGCGGTTCAAGTCCGCCCGCCCCGACCATTATCAAAAGTCATGATGGCGTCGCAGCTTTCGGCGGCGCGAATCCTAGGCAACCCTGGGCCGCCTGCATCAGGTTCACTGACGGGCGGCCCGTTCTGCGAGTCCGGGTGAGTCGCCGGTTGCGGTCCGGGGAAAGCTCCGGGCCGGAGCCGCTTTCCGTTGCGCCTGCCTCGTGCCCGGCCTCCATCAGCAAGGGAGCTTCCCAGCATGCCCAACGACCTCGCCGCACTGACCTATGCCCGCTACGAGCGCTACCTCAACCCCGGCATGGCCGCCCTCACCAAGTTCATGGGCGTGGAGACGGTGGAGGAGAGTTCCGAGGGCTGCTATGTGACCGGCACGGACGGCGTCCGCTACCTCGACTGCCTCGGTGGGCCGGGCGTCTTCACCATGGGGCACCGGCATCCCAAGATCGTCGAGGCCGTGCAGGCGCAGGCCGGCCGCATGCCCCTGGGTAGCCACTTCTTCCTCGACCCGATCACCGCCGAGCTGGCGGAGCGCATCGCCCAGATCACTCCGGGCGAGCTGCAGTACACCTTCTTTGGTAATTCCGGCGCGGAAGCTGTGGAGGGTGCGCTGAAGATGGCGCGCGGCTACACGAAGCGACCGCGCTATGTGGCTGCCGAAGGGGCCTTCCACGGCAAGACCTACGGGGCTCTCAGCGCCTCCGGACGCGAGGCCTACAAGACGCCCTTCCGGCCGCTGATGGAGGGCTTCACGCATGTGCCCTTTGGGGATGCCGACGCCCTGGCGGCCGCCGTGGATGAGCAGACGGCAGCGGTCATCCTGGAGCCGATTCAGTGCGAGGCGGGCATTCGGGTTCCGCCGGACGGCTACCTGCGAGCGGCTCGGGAGATTTGCGACCAGCACGGAGCGTTGCTGATTCTGGATGAGATTCAGACCGGCCTGGGACGCACCGGCAAGATGTGGGCCTGTGACTGGGACGGCATCGCGCCCGACATCATGACCATCGGCAAGGCCATCGGCGGCGGCGTGATGCCGCTGGCGGCCTTCGTCGCTCGGCCCGCAATCTGGGAAGTCTTTGCCGAGAACCCCTACATCCACAGCTCGACCTTCGGCGGCAATCCCCTGGCCTGCACGGCGGGTCTGAAGGCACTGCAAGTCATCGAGGAAGAGGGCCTCGCCGCCAAGGCGCAGGAGCGTGGCGAACAGCTCCTGGCAGGAGCGCAGCAACTGGGCGCCGAATTCGGCGATATCATCAAGGAAGTCCGTGGGCGCGGGCTGCTCGTGGGCATCGAGTTCGCGAACAGCGACGTGGGCGGCCTGGTGATCGCGGCGATGTTCCAGTACAAGATCATCGCTGCTTTCGCGATCAACAACCCGGAGGTTCTGCGCCTCGAGCCGCCGGCGGTGATCACGGAGCAGGAAGTGGATTACGTCATCGACAGCCTGCGTGGGTCGCTGGAAGCAGCGGCCGGCCTGCTCAAGTCGCTGGGGGAATAGGCGTCTGTGAGTGAAGGGCTGACGCAGTGAGTGTGAGGATAGGCCTCGCGCACGGCCGTCTGGTGTGGGTGGACGTGCGCGAGGAGGATTGCGAATGGATTATGAACCGGCACTACAGTACACCCGGCGCTCTCCCCATGCGCAACGGCGTCGGCGCAGGGCCCAACAGCAGTCCACGTGCTGCGGTTGCCTTCTGGCGCTGGTAATTGTTGTTGCCGGGATCATGGCTGCCCACGGGCCGCTGACGCGGTGGCGCGAGCATAAGCAGGAGCTTCGAGACGCAGCGAACCGCAGCCGGTTGTACTTCCCCCTGGAACTGACCACCGACTCCCAATGGTACTATCGCTACAGCCTCGTCACCATCGGCCTGCGACTTCAGGACCACGAGGGGCGTCCCATCAACACACCCCAGCCGCCGCAGCTCTTCGTGAGCCACCGCGGCAAGGTCGTGGAGACGATCGGCGGGGTCGACCGTCTGACGCCGCGCTATGACCCGACGACCCGGAGCTACGTCGCTCACTGGCCGGTGCCCTGGAATGCGCCCCTCGGCGTGTACACGATTGAGACTCGCTATCACATCGGCAAGCCGGAGGACTGGGCCTGGGAGACCGTCGAAGAGCAGATGAAGCGGCAGCGTGAGGCTCGCTCGAAGGCGAAGGGCAAGTCCGAGGCGCCCAAGCCGGAGGGTGAGACCTTCGCAGTCGCCCGCGCCTCCTTTGAGCTGAAAGGCAAGCCGGCTGCCGGAATCGCACCCGGGATGTGCGCCGCTACCTGGGAGGAGACACTGCCGACCGACGGGATCCAACTCCGCCGACCCAATGGGCAGATGGGCGACTGGCGAGCGATGTACGAGTGGTGCCAGTTCA
Source organism: Armatimonadia bacterium (assembly GCA_039679385.1). Taxonomy (NCBI): domain Bacteria; kingdom Bacillati; phylum Armatimonadota; class Armatimonadia; species Armatimonadia bacterium. The sequence goes on from JBDKVB010000009.1 coordinate 20,528, forward strand.
TGGGGGCCGATACGCTGTGGGTGCGGGGGGCGATCACGTCCTCTGCCACCACGACGCTGACTCTCGACGAGCCCTTCGTGAAGAGCAATCTGGCTGCGATCCCGCGTCTGGCGGCCGAGGCCCACCGTCGGCAACTTCGCTTTGGCGTCTGGGCCACGGCCTACGCGACTTTGCCCGAGAATCCCGCGAGCAATCCACGCAAGCCCAAGTACCTGTGGGCGCAGGACATCTCGCGGTCTACCGGCAAGACCTCGGACACTTCCTTTGTGTCCTTCCTGGACCAGCGGCGCGTGAAGCACCTGGCCGATTTCATGGCTACCATGCAGGCCGATCCGAACGTGGACCAGGTGGGACTGGACTACATGCGAACTGAGCCGGGCTACGAGCTCAGTGAGCGGTTCGCCGAGTCCATGCCGGTGGAGCTGCCCAAAGACTGGGACAAGATGAGCAGCAAGGACCGCTGGGTGTATGTGGCGAAGCGGGCCGAGCCGCCGGGATGCTATGAGCACCCGGAGTTCTACGATGCCTGGAACTGGTACCGGTCGCACCTGGGTGCGGAGATCCTCGCACGGACTGTCCAGCGGTCGAACCTGCAGAAGCCTCTGTGGGTGTTCATGCTGTGCTGGCGCCACGGCGCGCAGCACGGGCAGGACCCGCTGATGATGACGGACGCCGGTGTGACGATGCTGGCGCCGATGCTGTATCAGACCGATGTGCGGCAGTTCGACCAGTTCATCCTGCGCGAGTGGCCATCGTACCTGCGGGCGGGCGAGACGAATCTGATGCCCGGCGACCAGGTGGACAACTACTGGCACCAGCAACTCGGGCCGGAGGAGCTCTACCGGCGAATGCTGCGGGCTCACTATGAGTTCGTTCGCGGCGGAAGGACTCAGGGCGGCTTTTGGCACGACATCAGCCGTGCGGCACTGGCGGGGAACCTGGGACCCTACTCCGGCGCCGAATGGGCACTGGCCGGTGGTGCGGCCTTCAGCAAGATCCGCGAGAGCTGGAGCACGTACCCGCTCCGGGTCAGCATGAGCGCACCCCGGCAGATCAACTTCGGTGTGCCCATGGCGATCAACGTGAAGATCGAGAACCACTCCTCGAAGGCCGTGCCGTCGATCAAGATGTCGGGCATCGCCCCGGCCGGCGTTGAGTGGGAGGACGCCCGAGAGCGACAGGTGCCCGAGCTTGGCCCAGGCGAGACCCTCACGGTGCCCTTCACTGCCCGAATCACGCAGGTGAGTCAGCAGCGCAAGAACCGCTTCATGGTGGCTTTTCGCCTCACCTGGCCCGACGGGGACTACGGCAGCGAGTTCCGCAAGGACCTGCCGCGCGTCATCATCGTGATGCAGTACGTGCAGGCCGGCTAGAGCCCAGGGCAGGACCATCGGCACCGACCAGAGGGAGATGGGACGGGGATCATGCTCGTGAAGATCTTCGGCAGGCAGAAGGAGGAGGCTCCACCCACACGGCCCGGTCACGGGGAGTTTGACGGCGTTGCGACGCACTACGACTTCCTGATGCGGCAGGTGCCGTACCGGCAGTGGGTCGATTACCTGGAGGAGATTCTGGAACGCCGACTGTCGAAGCCGCAGCGGGTGCTTGACCTGTGCTGTGGAACCGGGAAGGTCGGGGTGGAGATGCTGCGCCGGGGCTACGAGGTCTACGGCGTCGATCTCTCGGAGCCGATGGTGAGAGGCTGCGGGACGCAGAATCCGGCTTTGCCGGCAGCCGTGCAGGATGCCTGTGCCCTGGGCCTGAAGCCGGAGACCTTTGACCTGGTCGTCTCGCTGTATGATAGCCTGAACTACGTGCTGGAGCCGGAGAGGCTTCAGAACTGCTTTCAGGATGTCTACTCCTCACTGGCGCCACGCGGGCTGTTCATCTTTGACCTGAACACGATTCGTGCCCTGAGCATCGGCCTCTTCACCCAGAACAATCTGCGGAGCAAGGACCCGCTCTTGTACTCGTGGAAGGCGAACTGGGATGCCTCGCGCCACCTGTGCCGGGTGGACATGTGGTTCAACTGGCGCGGCGATGGCGTGGACCAGATATATGAGGAAACGCACTGGCAGCGCGGGTATGAGAAGGAAGAGGTCCTGGAGATGTTGAAGTCAGCAGGACTTAGTAACATCAGCGTCTTCCACGCCTTCACCTTTCGCCCGGCTGCTCGCACTAGTGACCGACTCTACTACGTAGCCCGCAAGGAGTAACAGCAGATGAAGCCGCCCAGGATCGCACAGCTCATCGCACTCGTGGGGTTGGCGGTCGGCCTGATCGGTCTCTCCGGCTGCAAGGGTGCCCAGTCCGTGGCCGGAGACACCGCTGAGGCGACCGCCAAGGCCTTCGCCGAAGCGCTGAACTCGGAAGACTACGAGCGGGCTGCGAAGGCCTTCGACTATGAGGTCTATGCCCGCGCGAACTTCGAGGACTGGGACAACATCGCTCCCAACCAGCGCCGGCAGATCGTCGGCAAGCTCGTCCAGCAGAAGGAGCAGACCCTCAGCCCCCTCAAGAAGAAGCTGGGCGGCAACATCAAGGCAGGACCTGCGCAGGACGGGACCGTGGCGCTGACCGGGGACGCAGGGACCCTTAGCCTCGAACTGAAGGCCAAAGAGGGCAAGTACTACATCGTGAACCTCTGGTAGCCGAAGGACGGACACTTTCCGCGCTCAGGTGGCGTTCTAACAAGCAGCGCAGCAGCAAGGTTCTGGTCCCTAAAGGCCAGGCAGGTCTGAGGAGAGCGAAGCTCGGCGTCGTCTCTTTCCCACGGCCGGTCGTTCTGGGGGGTGAGGTCTGATGAGCCAACTGCGGGACATTCAGGCGTGCGTCGAGGGGCAAGTGCCTTACGACCTCCCGGTGTTTGCGCTCTCGCAGGAGTTCGATGCGCGTTACGCCGGGCTTACCTACGCGGAGTACCTGCGGGACGCCGAAACCCTAGTGCGCACCCAGGAGCTGGTGGTGGACCGTTTCGGGTGGGACTGGTGCTGGCTGCACCTGGACGATACGCTGGAGTTCGAGCCGCTGGGCGTCGGTGTGGCTGCGAGCGAGAACGTGGTGCCGGCGACGGCGAGCTACCTTGCCTTTGCGCGCCGGGTGCTGCGCCGACTGACCGTCCCCGACCCGCAACGTGACGGTCGCATGCCGCTGCTGCTAGAGGCCCTGGCGGGACTGCGAGCGTCACGGGGCGAGAAGACGTGCATCACCGGCCGGGTTGCAGCGCCCTTCTCGGCGGTCACGCTGATGTTCGGGATGGCGGAGGCCTGTCTGACGATGCAAGACAACCGGCGGCTGTTCCGGGATGCCCTGCGTTTCACCGAGGAGGCCGCCATCAGCTACGGCCTGGCGCAGATCGAGGCCGGCGCTCACGCGATCTGGCTGGGTGACTGCAACGCCTCGACACACCTGATCTCCCTGGATACGTACCGCGAGTGGGCGCTGGCGCCCTGTCAACGAGTTGCGGCGGCCTTCAAGGACGCCGGGGCCTGGGTGTTCCTGCACAACAGCGAGGAAACGGTGGCTGGACTGAGGGCGCAGGCGGAGACGGAACCGTCGATCCTGAGCGTCGGACCGGGGCTGGACATGGCGAAGGCCCGCAACGCCCTCCCGGACCAGCCGCTGATGGGTAACCTCGACCCGCTTCGTCTGCTGCAGCGTGGCAGCGCCTCACAGGTTGCGGCGGAGACCGACCGTCTCGTACGAGTTGCGGCCGGTGGCGGGATGATCCTGAACAGCGGGGAGTGCGTGCCGCGGGACGCCAAGCGTCCGAACCTGCACACCATGGTCGACACGGCCAAGAAGATCTGGAACATCGCCCACGCGCGAGTCTAGAGTTGCAGGCACAAGCTCAGAAGGCAGTTGGGGCTGTCGGGCAAGCCCTCTCCCCTATCCTCTTGCCCACCCTTCCCGTGTTGTCTCTACCGCTCTTCCCTGGCGTTCTGCAGCGCGTTCTGCGCGATGCGCAGGAGGTCTTGAGGACGCTCGATCGCCTCGAAAGTCGGGGCGAGAGCCACCGGATAGCGATTCCAGCCTCGACGGTAGAAGACAAAGGGCGCAAAGGGTCCGGCAAAGCCTCCCGGGATCTGGAACACGACCCTGCCTACCTGGGCGCCCTTTGCCGTGATGCCGCTGACCTCGCGCAGCTCGGTGGCGGCCAGGACGGGAGACTTGATGCCGGTGCGGATCAGGACACGCTGATCGGTGAGGGCATACTCGGTGTTCGGCCAGAGGCGGTCCGCATACATGGCCGGTGCCATCACAATCACCAGGCCCACAATCAGGAAGGGGATGTTGACCAGGAGCAGGAGCGGCAACTGCGGGCCCCAGTCGAACGCCATGCCCTGCGCTCGGCCCACGGTGTAGACCACGACCGCGAAGAGGCTCATCCCCAGGGGCAGGAGGGTGAAGAGGGCGCCCATGCAACTGATCGGCCACATCCTCCAGCGGAACTTCTCGCGGATCGGGCGTCCCTGCCACAGGATTCGCTCGCCCTGGCGCAGGAAGGAGGACAACTGCTCGGTGGCGGGATCGGGGCTGAGATCGCTCATGGTCGATCCTCCGGTCGAAGGGAGAGCAGCGCGGGAAGCAGGCAGTCATGCTTCGACTTCTTCGAGCAAACAGCGGCATGGTAGTAGAAGGCGCCCCTCGGAGGCAAGAGGGCAAAGGCACCTCACCCCCTTTGTCCCCCTCAATGAAATGGCCTGTCAAGAGGGCGGGGCGAGCGGGTGTGTCCCTAGCCGTGAGACGTGCGTCCATCGCCGTTGGCCATGTGTATACATGGCCACGGATTTGCGGTTACGCCTTTGGCGGC
>JBDKVB010000010.1 GCA_039679385.1 Armatimonadia bacterium
CGACAAGACCGACGGTGCGGTGACCGTCCACGTGGTCGACGCCGGCCTGCGGATCATCCTCGGTGATGAATACGACCGTGTCCCTCCAGAACCGGCTGCGCGAGAGCGCCTCCAGGATGCGACCGACGGCAAGATCGTTGTCGGCGACCTGTGCCCGTGGAGTGGGTATACCCGGGCGAGTGCCCGAGGTGTGGTTGTTCGGGAGCAGCATCACCATAAAGGACGGCATCTTGCCGGTGGCCTCGAACTGCTTGAGCTCGTTGAGGAACTGCTGGGCGCGGTACTGGTCGGAGACGGTCGCAGGGAATCCGACCGAGGTCGGGCACAGGTGCGGGCGGAGGCTGTCGATCTTGGTCGTCGGGTATATCTTGTACTTGCCCGTGCCCTCGAGGTAGTCCTTGTACAGCTCGGTCCAGGTGGCCTTCGGTTCGATGTGTGCCTGGACCATCTCGCCATAGCAGCGAACGGTCTTCCCGTGGGCCAGGCAGTTGTCCCAGATGTAGCCGGAGGGGGCGACCGCCATGGCGTCATCGCCCTCGTAGGGGTAACTGCGGACGAACCCGCCGAAGGCCTTCTCCAGATAGTCGGTGACGTAGGCCTCCGTGGCCCAGTGGTGACCGTCGGCGGACAGCACTCCGCTGCAGTGGAAGTTGTCCATCAGGCAGAACTCGTCGACGGCCTTGTGCTGATTTGGGGTGACCTCTCGTCCGAACAGACACAACTTCGGGTCACCCTCAGCGCGCTCGATGTCCCCGAAGACCTGGTCGTAGGTGCGGTTCTCCTTGATGATGTACAGCACGTGCTTGAAGACCGAGGGCTCGCCGATGCGCTCAGGCACCGGGACCGGCTCGCGGTTCATCCGAGGCTTGAGGTCTGCGGCCAGCACGTGAGCCTGACGATTGTTGAGCGCAACCTGGCGGGTGTACCTGACAAGACGTTCAGAGTCGGGAAGCGTGACCAGCGAGACAGTCCCGCGATGGCCGTGCGAGTTGAACCCCGTCCTGCCGAGGGCGCGTGAGCCGATGCCCTTGATATTCGCCACACAGAGCGTCTTGCCGTCGGGCGTCAGCGACAGTCCTCCCGGATACCATCCGACGGGGATGAAGCCTTCCACGCGACTGACCTCTCGCTTCTGGACGGCCTCTTCGCCATCGCGAGCGGCCCGGCAGAGACGTACCACGGCGACCGCGTTGTTCGTCCCGTTCCCCACGTAGAGGGTGCCGCCGTCCGAGGATAGGCAGAGGGCGTTCGGGGCACTCCCGAAGACCATTCCCGTCACCGGCGCAACACAGATCGTCTCGATGACATGATCCGCGTGCGTATCGAGGACTGAGACCGTATCGCTGGAGGTGTTCGCAACGTACACGCGGTCGCCACGCGGGCTGGTGACGATCGCAGAAGGGTGCTTGCCAACCTCGATCTTGCGGATCGCCTTCCCCGCATCGAGGTCCACAACCGAGACCGCACCCCTGGCGGAGGCATTCGAGCGACGGTCGATCACGATCGAGTCCCACCTGCCGGCAGGACCGATCGGTTCTCCTGGCTGAGGTCTGAAGCCGCCCCAGTTCGTCACGTACAGCTTCCGTCCCACAGAAGCCACGCCGTAGGGCAGCATCTCGCAGTCGATCTCTCGCAGCACCTTGTGAGTGCTGAGATCGACCTCGGCAACCGTGTTGTTGCCGTCGAGTGCAACGTAGAGTCGCGAGCCGTCGGCGCTCAGGGCCATACCAACGGGGATCGCGTTCGGCGCCGGGCGACGTGGCTTGAAGGGAATCGAGTCCGCCCAGGTAACCGCCCCATCGGGCTTGACGGTGGCGATGAACACGTCGCCGTTGATGCCGGAGGTGTACAGTGTGGTCCCGTCCGCCGACCAGAGCAGACCGCAGTAGGAGTTGCCGGCCTTCGGGAGCGCAGCATCACGCACGACGGTGCCGGTCTCAATCGAGAGGAGCAGCAGTCGCGAGTGGCCCTTCACCGCCAGCCACCTGCCGTCCGGGCTGACCGCGCAGTCGTTGGCTCGCTGGGAGAAGACGACCTGCCTTCCGGCGGGCGTCAGCACCTGGTTCGTCGGAACCAGGCCGCGTCCGCTGGATTCGCGTCCCCAGATAGTGCCTGCGTCGAAGCGGTCGGCGGGCCGGGTGTCCTGCGACCAGCGCGGGAAGTCAGGCTTGCCCAGGAGGGGCGGGGCAGCGAAGGAGGGCGCAAGGCTCAGAGCGGCAGCGACGATCAGGATCGGCAAACGCATCGGTTATCTCCAGTCGCACGACGTGGCGGCACAACCAGGCCGGGAAGGAACGCTGCCTTCCCTGACCATGCCGCTTCACTTACGCAGGTTTCCAGTTGCGCCGCGAGGGCTACTCCGGCCAGGTTACGCGCGTCGCCGAGGTCAGGGCCTTGCGGGCCGCGTTGACGGTCACCTCTGCCGGCGTCTTCTGGACGGTGGCATACCGGAACTCGGCCAGCGCCGCCTCCAGGTCAGCGAGTGCTTGCTTCGCCGCCGGGTCCTCACGCGCCGACAAGGCCTTGCGCACCAGCCGCACCTTTTCGTACGCAGCAACACCCTCGCGCAGGCGCTCGAAACGAACAGAACTGCGTGCGCCCGGGTAGACCAGGAAGCAGTCGCCCGCAGGCCAGGTCACGAAGCTCGTATCGCGCAGCGGGTCTTGCGTCCAGCTATCGAAGGCCCAGCGCAGGAAGCCCGAGTAGCCCTGGGCAGCGGCATACCAGCCCAGCCACTCGGCCTCACTCGGCGGCGAGAAGGTAAAGGTGTTCGGCTTCGCCGGCCCACAGCACACGTAGACGGTGGTCGGCAGTCCTTTGGCAAGGCGTTCACTGGCGATGGCCGGATCGAGCGGCGGGTCGATGAACACGCACCAGTCGTCGATCAGGTCTTTGAGCTCCGGGTGGTTGCCTCCGGCCATGGCGACCTTCAACTCAGGTGCTGCTTGCCGCACCACGCCGAGGACCTTCTGTGCTACCTCCGCCGGGGGTTCGTCCATCGCCAGCGCCGTCTTCGAAAGCCAGCCACGCTGACGCAGGTGCTCCGTGAAGTCTCGCAGGAACCGGCTCCAGTGCTCGATATACTCCGGACTCCCGGGAGCGGCGGCCACCGTGATGTAGTCTCCCGTTGCCGCGTCGAGGTACCGCACGCCGCCCGACCAGGAGGACGCGGAGTAGCAGTTGATCGCTCCCCTGATGCCGCAGCGCCAGGCGAGCTCAACGTACTCATCGAAGACCGAGTAATCGTAGCGGTAGGTGCCGTCCGCCTCCTTGATCCACTCGACCATCGAGTCGTAGGGGTCATAGGTCTGCGTCCCCCAGGGCCGGTAGACGATCGTGGTGGTGATGCACTTCTGCCCGGCCTCGGCCAGCAGCCGCAGGTGCGGCTCCAGGATTGCCTTGTGGGCCGGCGACCAGGGCTCGACTCCATGGTACCGTGCCAGTGCGTAGGGGTTCTGCCACAGATCCAGCCAGTAGGTCCACTCAGCGGGTGGCGGCAAGGTCGCGGGCAGGACCTCCAGCTTGATCGGCAACGACAGTGGCTCCTGTCCCTGGGCCTGCACGGCGATCGTGCCGGTATAGATCCCCGCACCTGTGTCGCTCGGAACCTCAATCGACACCCAGACCGGCCGCGTCGTGCACGGGGCAAGGTCCAGCCGCGCTATCGTATCGAGAACGTCAGGCACCAGCTTGCCGTCCGCCAGCACGTAGCGCACGAACCGGGCCCTGACGGCGCTGCCCGGGATCACTCCACCTTCGGCCGACCGCAACTCCCCGGGCACGATCCGCACCTGCTGGGCACCCTTGCGGCTCGATAGAACCATCTGGGCGCTGACTCTCTCTCCGCGCCATGCGACACAGGAGGTTTCCGGCGTCCCGCTGGGCGGTTCCTCTCTTGGGTAGTGCGTGTCCGTCGAGCCCCAGGCGGCCTGCAGACCCTCGGGAACCTGGGCCCAGCGTCCGGCTCGTCTGACGGCGGTTTCGGCCTGTTGTTCGGGGAGTTCGTATCCCTCGATTTCCACGATGTGCCCTCCTGCTGCGTTGCTTGCTGAGTTGCGTGTGAAGGTGACGCGCACCTGACTCGCGGTAGCGGTCGGGAAGACGAAGGTCTCTCCGGCGGCCGTTGCCGGAGTCATGTTATCTCGGCGGTCTGCCAGCACCCGCCAGTTCTCACCATCCTCCGAACCCTCGATCACGTACTGGTAGTACCGTCGGTTGTCCCAGAAGGTCCACAGGCGCAGGCAGTTCAGTGCCGTGGGCTTCTGGAGCTGCACGGTCAGCTGCACGGGGATGTTCTCGGCCGCCCAGTGGTTGCCGGCGTTGTCATGTCGCCCGTCAACGGCGAACTCAGGCTTCCGGTCGCTCCAGTGCGGCGAGCCAGTGACCCTGGCTCCCAGCAGCAGGTTCGTGCCCCACCGCAGCCCGGGATCGGGTGGCTCGTAGATCACGTGAGCCTGAATCTGCGCGAGTGCCATGGCCGGGCAAAGGGCGAACAGCAGGACGAGAACCTTCCACATGATCGGTCTCCTGAGCACGGGCGTTGTCAGTCATCGGGCGTGCTTAGTTGGCGAGCTTCCGGGCCTCAAGGGCAACCTCAGGGCTGCATGCACAGCAGTTCCTCGCCCCCGGCCACGATCAGCGATTGCTTTCCGTCAGCTCTGTTCAGAGCCGACAGCCAGGTTACCGGGCCGGAGGTCTGGGCCGACAGCACCGGCTGGAGCTTGCCGTCCAGGACAAAGACACGGCCGTCACGGCACCCGGCAGCAAGCCGCGTCTGCGAGCCGGAGCCGAGAACCGCCAGCGACAGGACAGCACTGCTGAGCTGCCGCGTCGCCTTGGCCGTACCCTCCGGGCCGAGCAGGTAGACGTAGCCGGTCTCCGAGGCGACGGCAGTCTCGGGCTTGCCGTCGTTGTCGTAGTCGGCGATGCGAAGGTCTGTGACCCCGTAGCCGTAGTTGTTGAAGCTCCAGAGAATCTTGTCGCGCCAGCGAGTGCAGGTCAGAGCGCCCGTCGAGGAGCCGTTGACGATCTCATACTTCCCGTCGCCGTCGAGGTCGTCGACCCCAAAGACGACGTCACCGAGCTCGGAGTAGGTCCCCGGTGCCTCGAGACCCCTGGCGGTCACGACCTCCACGGAACCGTAGCGATTCCCGGCGACGATCTCCAGCACCCCGTCCTTGTCCAGGTCAACGAGCCTCATGCGGTAGGTGCCGTGTTCAATCCGGTTGAAGGCCCACTGCTTCTCGAGTTGCGCGTTGTAGCGCAGGATATTGCCATTGCGCGTGCCGATGATGACGTCGGGCCGGCCGTCTCCTTCGAGGTCCCCGATGGCCACATTGGAGACCCTCGGGTCACGGACGCTGCTGGTGCCAACGCGAAGGGCGGCGTCGCAGTGGGTCTTGCTCAAGAGCTTGCCCGCGGCGTCGGCCATATAGAAGTGCTCGTCATCCGAGCCGATCAGCACCTCGGGCTTCCCGTCTCCGTTGAGGTCGCCGGTGGCGAAGTCGTTCACTTGCGCGCCGGTCTCCAGCGACCAGAGCTGCTTGCCGGTGTTGTCGAGGCAGACCGCGTAGCGACCCCAGCCGAGCAGAAGCTCCTGGGCGCCGTCACCCTTGAGATCCGCGGGCACGAGCCGGTTGACGACGGCGACCTGGTCATCCTGCCGGGCCGCCGGCAGCGTCCAGGCCTTGGCCAGTAGGGGATAGCCGAGGGACGTACCGGTCGCAGGCCTGGGCGCCAGCGCCAGCCTGGCTGCCTCCGCGACGGACCGGGTAGCTTGCGCCTGCAGCGCAGTCAGTTGCGACCACTTGCTCAGGTCGAGGGAACTGCTACCCTTCGCTACGGTCTGCTTCCTCCCGTCCACCGTGATCTCGGTCTCGGCGGCGGCGTAGAGGGTAGCTGCACCGCTCTTGAGGTCGATCTCCAGCGAGACCGGAGCCGTCGCGGTCAGCAGGCCGCTGCTCACGTCGAATAGCGCAAGTCGATCGGCGGTCGCCCAGGCCACCAGGGCACCGGGCAGCCCGGCCAGGTTGCGGTCCGGGCTCACGCTGAGCCGTCCCCAGGGCTTGCCGTCGCGCAGGACGAGGGTATCCGTTGCGCTGACGCGGCGCAGGTCAAGATTGAGTGCCTTGTCACTGCGGTCGTTGTAGAACAGGTTCTGGCTGCTGACGACGTCCTTCTCCCGCAGCCGCCCCCCGAAGGTCTCGCGCAGGTACTTGAGCCGAAGGTTGACGTTGTTGACCCGGGTGGTCACGTCGCAGGTGGCCTGCCCGTCGTTCTTGACGAAGAACCGGGCGTCTGGTGCCCTGAGGGCCTGTGTGGGGTCAAGGAGCGGCGGATTGGTCGCGTCGATATCGGCGACTTCCTTGCCCTGCGCATCCTGCACCAGAACCTGGGAGAGAAGCACGCCGGGGTTCTCGCGGAGGGTGATGCGCACCACGTGCTGCCCGTCCTTCGCGATGGTCACGTTCGGTGTGGCCGTGTCCTTGGTCCAGGTGGAGCTGGAGGGCCCCAGCTTGTCGATGGGGATGTGGAAGGCGATGTCCTCGCCGCCGTCAATGCAAAGGAAAAGGCTATCGGAGCCGGTGTCCTTGCCCTGGGCGAAGAGGGTGATCGCGTACTGACCGGCCTTGAGGTTCACCGGGAACTCCAAGCGCGAGACCTGCTCGGTGAACTTGACGGCCTTCGTCACACCTGGCGCCGGGTTGCTGACCACCTGCAGGTCGCGACTGCCGGCACCACCCGCCATGGGACGAAGGGAGGTGAAGATGCGGCTGTCGGTCAGCGCCTGCTCGCCGAGGTCCAGGTGCTTGAAGACGTTCTCGAAGCGGAAGTCGCCCTCCTTGACCGCCTTGAGCTCATCAACCAGGACGAAGCCGACGCCCTTCAGCCAGAGCAGGTTGCGCGACCAGTCTGCGCCGTTGTAGTTCGCGACAGTGCTGCGGGTGAAAGCGCAGGTGTCGAGGTCGGCCTGGGCATCGAGGCTCGCAGCCGGCGGAACGAGCTGATCCGCGCGGCCGTCGCGGATGACGCTGACCATGTTGTGGTCGGTGGTGTTGCGGACCAGGTAGTCGCCGTCGATCAGCCAGTCCTGGCCGTCGGCATGGTACTTGATGAGGTTGTTCGTGTCGTAGTGCAGGTGCTTGCCGCGACCAAAGCCGTCGAGAAGCAGGAAGGGACACTCCCGCTCCAGGCTCTCGCGGAAGGTGATCTTGTCGAAGGCCCGCTCGTAGGGCACCTTCAGGGGCTCGGGTTCGCCACCATAGGATGGGGTGGTGTTGGCCCAGCGGTAGTACTCCGGCGCCATGGGCCAGACGGTGAGACCGACGATCTCCTTCCACACGACGGGGGTGATATCGGTCCGGTACGGGTTGGCCCACTTGTTGTCGTAGAGCTGCTGCAGCCGCCACAGGTAGCGTGGGTCCTGATAGTACCAGTAGGCGATCGGCAGGGCGTTCAGCTCGTAGCCTGGGCCCTTGCTGTAGCCCGAATCGCCGAAGCCGGGGATGTCGCCCACGTTGTCACACATGCCGGTGAGGTACTCGGCAAGCTGCCGGACCTGCCCCGTCTCGAAGTAGCTGTAGTCGTTGCGCGAGAGTGTGTACTCGATCGTGTGGCGCGGCGTGATGGTCAGGTAGCCGTCGGCATCGCACTGCGGCTTCCAGCTCTTGACGGCACCTCGGAAGGCGCCCTCCACCTGCGCGAGACAGTCCCGGTAGAGAGTCGTCTGTCCAGGATAGTAGCGCTCAAAGTAGCGGGCGAGCCAGTACACGCCCAGCAGCGGGAAGGTCTGGTGGTTCCACACGAGCGTCTGGTTGTCGGCGAAGGTCCCCCAGTTGTAAACGTTGCTGCGCAGGTTCGCGAGGGTGACGTACAGGACGTTGGTGAACTCGAGACGCTCGGCATCGGTGAAGACCGGAGCCTCCTCGATGACATCCCACAGGGCGCCCAGGTTGTTCGAGGTGGTCTCCTCGGGCCAGTTGATGTGATAGGCGGGGCTCTCGAGCAGTCGGTCGCGACAGGCAAGGAGGGCCTGACGGGCACGCTGAGCCTGGACGATCTCGCCGCTATCGCGCCAGGACCGGGCAGCCTGCCAGAACTGCACCCACAAGTCCGGCCCGAGCGGAGCGTCGAGCACCGCCCTGGCAGCCTCCTCCGAGAGCGGCTTCGCCGAGGACACCATCAGCAGTGGGCGATCAAGGGCGCAGTTGGGGCCCTCGGGTAGCCGAGCTGCGAGGTCCGCAAGGGCCCTCCTGGCGCCGTCCACGTCGGAAGCTTCGACCGTAAGGATGTTGAGGTCCCGGAAGTTGAAGGGCTGGTGGACGGTCCGGAGCGCATACTCACCCTTCCCGGGCCACAGCGAGTCGGCGCGGGTGTACTGGTTGAAGTAGAGACGCTCCAGCACGGAGTTGTTGTTGAGGTTGCCCAGGGCAAGGATGGTCTGGTCGCTGTCCAGCAGCGCTTTTGCATCGGTCACTACCGGCACCGTGGCGCCTGTCTTGCGCCGGATCAGCGCCTGGAGCTCCAGGGCCACCTGCTGCCATTCGGGATCGGCCGGAGAGGCAAGGACGGCGGCCGGCCTTGCATTGGCAGTGATGACTGTCTGGAGCTTGAGCGGGCGCACCGTCGGGATTTCGTCCTCCCCGGCTTGCAGGACAACGGAGGAGAGGCCCGTGGTCGGCACCGTCACGAGAGAGGCGTCATCGAGTATCGTGTCGCTTGTCCAAAAGTGCATGGTGTACAGGTAGAAGCGGACCGACGTCGCACCTTCGGGAGCCTGTGCTCCGATCTTGAACCGCTGCCAGTCGGCACCAACCGGGGCCACAATCTGGCGCGAGAAGCTCTTGTCGGCACCGGCGAAGGTTAGCTGAAGCAGGACGGCGTTGGCGTTGTTGCTGGCCAGACACTTCGCCCAGACGCTCGCCAGGTAGTACTGCCCTGGCTTGACCGCAACGTCCTGCTGCACACCGATGGCATAGCGGTTGTCGCGGACGTTCGGCCCTGTGTCGATGAGGCGGATCGCGTTCTTGCCGGTCCGCCCGGGGGTCTCGATCTTGAGCTGGCTTTCGGGGGTACCACCGGCGTACTGACCCCAATCGGCAGGCACACCCTTCGGACCGATCGTCTCGAAGGACGGGTTCTTGAGAAGCTCCTCCTGGGCAGCGAGGGGCAAGGTGACAAGCAGCAGGGCGGCAGCAAGGAACGGGAACCTGGACATGGGAGCCCTCCTGGTCTGGGATGGATCAAGAGTGCGCCGGACGAGGGGTGGATTCCTGCCGCGAACCGGGCCTTCTCAGGCCCCGTCACGGCAGGACCGGGTCGGGGAGAGGCCGCAGGACTCGCTACGCCATGGCGTAGAGGTTCCTCTCGAGCAACTCGTCCTGCATCCACTCCGGCAGGTTCACATAGTGGGCGGAGAAGCCGCAGACGCGGACAAGGAGGTCCTGGTGCAGTTCGGGATGGCGCCGCGCTTCCCGCAGGGCCTCAAGGTCCACGCAGTTCATTTGCAGTGTGGCCAGCCCTTCCGCAACGAAGGTGCGCTCCAGAGCCATCAGGACGTCGGGGTTCAGATGCCCCAGCGGCAGTTGCAGGTCGAGGATGGCATTGGCCGCGCACTGGCGCATGTCTACGCTCGCGGCGCTTCCGATCGCCGAGGTGATCGAGTCGATCCTGTGCAGGCGGCTGGGTGAGATGCCCAGCGAGAGCAGGTCACCGTTGCGTCGCCCATCCGGGGTGGCGAAGGTCTTCCGACCCCAGTGCATGTACTCGATGTAGACGAAGTAGCAGAGCTGGAAGGACCCGCCGCGCTCGTTTCGGAGGCCTCGCGTGTGGTGGAACAGGTCGTCTGAGAGCCGCTTGGTCAGGGCGTTGATCTCGGGCAGGTTGTCGCCGTACTTCGGCAGGGCGATGACCTCACGGCGAAGGGCCTCATGGCCTTCCCAGTTGGCTCGCACGACCTCCAGGAAGTCGTGCAGGTCGTACTTGCCCGTCTCGAAGCACAGGTGCCTGACCACGTGCAGGGAGTCCACGAGATTGGCGAAGCCCACCAGGGGAAGCGCCGTCGGGTTGTACCGGCCGCCTCCTGCAGTGTAGTCCTTGCGGTTTGCGATGCAGTCACGCAGAGCCGCCGAGAACAGCGGTGCGGGGTTGACGCTAGACCAGGCCTTCCCGTTGTGCTCAATCATGCCTGTTCCCTGCACGATGGTCGCCAGAAGGTTGTGGAAGGCGATGTCGTACACGTCCTCCGCTTCACGAGCCTCGTCGAGCTTTCGCAGCGGCAGCCCGATCTGTGCCAGGTCGTCCTGCAACTCGGGGTGGCGGTGGATGGACAGGTCGAGGATTCGCGGCAGGTTCACGTAGCAGTTGGTCCCGGCGGAGTGCTCGAAACCCTCGAGGATGGGCTCGTGGCAGCCGCCCGCCACGTACAGCCGGGCATCCTCCAGCCGCTTGCCTGCCCGGACCTGCGCCTCGATGAGGCAGTCATCATTGAAGAGAGCGAAGACATTGCGCCCGGCCAGGATCTGCCGGTTGATCTCACCCAGGTACTCGGGACGCGAACGGGCGCTGTAGCGGCAGTTCAGCTTGGGGTTGATCAGCCCGCACTGTTCGTGGGCCCGGAGGAACAGGAAGGTCAGGTCGTTGCAGACCTCCTTGCCCTCGGCATCGCAGCCGCCCAGCACCAGCGTCGTCGAGGTCTCCCACGGGTTGTAGCCGTCGCTCACCGTGAAGTCCTTCTTGTGGTCGGTGGGGAGCAGGAAGCGGCAGATCAGGTCCAGCGCCTCCTCCTGCGTGAGCCGTCCGCTGTCGAGGTCGGCACAGTAGAGCCCGTACAGCAGCCGGTCCGGATGGCCGATCACCGATACACCGATGCCCTCCAGGCTCCCGCAGACCTCGCGCAGGAACCACAGGGCGGCAAGACCCTCATAGAGCGACTGAGCCGGCTCCCAGGGCACCCGGCGGGCGGTCTGCGCGATCATCCCCAGGAACTTCTCAGCCTGCTCATCCTCGGCGGTCGGCAGCAGCCTCTGTGCCTCCGCGGCGAACTTCTCGGCAACGGTCTTGGTCGCGAGCAGGCTGCGCTTCACCGAGGTGATGAAGTCCGCCTCGTCCTGGGTTGCACATTCCGGCTCAACGGCCTGTGCCTGTTCGTAGAGAGACCGCAGTCCATCCTCAACCACCCGGCTGCACGGGAAGCAGTGGTGGTCGGTGTCCGGGTACAGTCCGTAGGACATGCTGATGACCAGCTTCTCCCGCAGCTCCCGGATGCGGTCGTTGGCCCAACTCCGCTCGCGGAACAGGTGGTTGCGGTGGAGGAACATCCAGCCGCCTGCCGGATTCTGCCCGTTGGGGACGCCCCAGGATCTCCCCGGCTTGGTTCCCATCTCCCAGTAGAAGGGACTGTGCGGGAAGATCGCCGGCACGAACCGCTCGGCGATGGTCTCATGCAGCGTCGCTTTGAGCAGGTAGGGCGACAGCCCCGGGTTCTGCTCGTCAAACTCGTCCATCGCCCGGCAGATCTCCCTGGCCTTGTCATAGGCTTCGGGGTTCTCATCGCGGTGTACGTGGTAGTAGGACCGCAGTTCCGATCTCAGCCTGTCCATGTTGGTTAGCTCCCAGGTGTCCGCCGACCGCAGTTCGCTTCCTGCCGCCGAAATGCTGGCTTTGCCGCCGCGACGGCTACCCGTGGCACTGACTTTGGCCTCTCTCCGAGGTACGCAAGCGCCCGCGGTCCTCAGACTAAGGAGTGTCCCGCGGGCGCTCATGGGAACGCTGCCCCTAGACGCTCTTCGGCTTGAGGAAGAGCACCTCGCCGCGGTCAATCCATCCCTTTCGCAGGTCCATGCGGAACCAGCCGTCGCCGTTCTTCTCGTGGAACCGCGTCGGCGACCGCTTCCCGAACTCCTTCAGATCGTGCTGAGCCCAAGTCTTGCCGCCGTCGAGCGAGATGATGATGCCGGTGTCCATGTACGTCGCCGGTGCACAGTGCGAGGCGAGGAAGACTCCGTCCTGAATGACCATCGCGCCGGATTCGACCTCCGGGTTGAACAGGCGTGTGTGCTTCTCGGGACGCGCCAGATCCTCCGGCGCACAGCAGAACACCCCGCGGTCATACGGTTCGCGGCAGTTCGAGTCGCTGATCCAGTAGACCGTCCCGTCGATGAAGGTGATCCCGCCCGCCTTGTACCGCGAGTTCATGCGGTCCGAGAGGATGACCTTCCAGTCCCAGCGATCGGCTGCCGCGTCGTAGGTACCTCTCAGCCAGTGGCACTCGTAGCCTTCCGGCTTGTCGTGGTCACCG
Source organism: Armatimonadia bacterium (assembly GCA_039679385.1). Taxonomy (NCBI): domain Bacteria; kingdom Bacillati; phylum Armatimonadota; class Armatimonadia; species Armatimonadia bacterium. Next base: position 12,299 of record JBDKVB010000010.1, read on the forward strand.
GTGCAGGCATAGAAGGCATCCTCAACCGGGTTGTAGGCCACCGTGTGCATGTGCCGGCAGCAGACCGGATTGTCGGGGTTGCCCAGGGCAGTGCCGTCGGTGCCTCCGCCGCCGGAGCCGTCGTCATGCGTATAAGGGCTCTGCCCGAAGGCATAGGCGAGCTTGACGCTTCGGCCGCCATCCGCCGAGTAGTAGATGTTCACCGGCGTCGCGCCGCCCACCACGTTGCAGTAGTTGCCCCAGACGAGGATCTCCGTGCCCTTCACATCCCAGGAAGTGACGCCGGACAGGGTGTGGAAGTACCAACCGGGGTTCTCCGGGTTTTTCGGCGTGTGCGGCAGGTAGTCGCTGCCATCGAGCCCCTTCACGATGACCTGCTCGCAGGTCTTGAGGTTGTCCGTGCTCACGTACAGCTCTGTACTGGTGGCGAAGAGCACGTTCCCGCTATTGAGGATGCAACTGAAAGTGATCTTGCTTGCGTCAGCGAAGGCCAGGCTGTGGGGCCAGGAGAGACCGTTGTCCTCGGACAGCATCACTCGGCCGTCCGCGTAGGCGAAGGCCTTGTTCTTCAGTTGGGAGTCGATGTAGATACCTTCGGGCTGCAGGCGGTACCAGAAGTGGTCCGTTTCGCCGATCCGTGTCTGTGGCATGGTCAGACGCTCCTATTCGGTGTCACGCGACAAGCTCTGTGGGTAGGCGAGCGACGATAGAACACCTTTCCTCGCAGGCCCGTTTGTTGCCTCCTTCTGGAGGCCCCACTTCCCGGACGGGAAACCCCGACGCAGCCCGGTAGGAGGGTTCATGGCCTGCTGGGCCGAACCTGAGTAGAGCGCGGAAGCACGGCAAATCTGCCCATACTGAGGTGTCACAATGAGCAGTGTAGTGAACACAAAGGCCCCGGCGCTTGAGAAGCCCGGATGGACCCTGACCTTCCATGACGAGTTCGACCGGCCGCAGCTCAATGACATGTACTGGTTCCCCGCATACCGCTCGGGCCGCAAGGAGTACTTCAAGCGCATCGGCAAGGAGAGCCGCTGGGTCGATCACAACGCACACTACGTCTTTGAGGATGGCGTCCTCAAGCTGCGCATCGACGAGAAGCTGCCCTTCCGTCCCGACAAGTCCACCCAATGCGTGAGTTGCATCCAGACCTCAGACCATCGCTTTGGCGCAACCACCGACGAGTACCAGATCCTCGACAAGTTCGCGCAGAAGTATGGCTGGTTTGAGATCCGCTGCAAGTTCCCGCGGGGCGAGGGGATCATGAGCGCCTTCTGGCTGCACCAGCATGATCCCACAAAGCAGGAGTTCACCCCCGAGGGTCAGCGGAGGGAAGTCGGCGACGGCGTCGTGGAGATCGACATCTTCGAGCAGCAGGGCCGGTACATCACCGACTCCGCCACCAGCATCGACCTCAACGTGCACTTTACCCGCGACGCTCACAGCCGCCCCGAGGCCGGCA
>JBDKVB010000011.1 GCA_039679385.1 Armatimonadia bacterium
TGGCCATTGCGCCCTGCGGGCACGACTGGCTCTGCTGCGCCGGATGGCTCACCTCCCAGGCCCAGTACGCCACCACGGCGTGCTCCCAGAAGATCCTGGGCGCTGGCGCCTGCGGGGGTGTGCACCCCTCGAACGAGTACGTGTACATTCCCCTTGACATGGGATAGCCCCCACCCCCATGCTGGTATTACACACCCACAACATCAAGGAGGTCTGAGCATGACGAACACATTCAAGCCGGGGGACAAGGTCCGCCGCACGCGCCCGCACATGAACGGCCTGGAGGCCTACGGCCCCGGGTTCGAGTTCATCGTTGACCGAGTCACCCACAACACGCTGTGGGCCAAGGGCGACAGCACCTATGGCCACAACGTGGCGAACGTCGAGCTGGTCACGCCCGCCCGCGCCTTCAAGGTCGGCGACATCGTGAAGCTTACCGGCATCAAGTGGGGTGACGGGTTCCCGCCCAGCGCGGGCACCACCCACGAGATCATCGAGGTCTTCGGCGGCAGCCACGCCAAGATCGACACCGGCACCCCCGGCAACAGCGACGTCTGGTACGTCTACCCGGCAGGCGACAGGTACTACGCCGAGTGGGGCGCCGAGATCGTCACGCCCGAGTCGGACGCCACGGGCTACCCCGTCGGCACGCCGCGCGCGGAGAAGGCCGTCCCGGAGACCGCCGACATCAAGGCCGAGTTCGCCGGTGGCGACCCCGCCAAGCTGGCGCTGTTCAACCGCTGGTACGAGCGCGAGCTGGAGGAGGCCCGCGAGGACGCCTCCACGATGGCGTTCGTCAACGGGCGCCGAGAGGGCTTCAAGGCGGGCTGGGATCAGCGCGGCGAGCTGGAGGCCGCGGATCTCGCGGACTGGGAGCGCGAGCTGCTGGGCCTGAATCCTGCGCCGAAGCCCGTGGTCGTCCAGAGCGCGCGCGACTTCGTGGACGCGCTCCCGGTCGGTACGCGCATCCGCAGCCTGGAGGCAGGCTCGGAGTACACCCGGATCCCGGACGGCCTCATCGCCACGAAGGTCGGCGGGGGTTCGTACTTTCGGGTCGGCCACGTCTTCGCCATCCGGAACGTCACCGCGCGGGCGAACTTCTACGAGATCATCGAGTGACGCTCCGCACGGCGGTGAGGGCTGGGTTCTACCTGGCCCTCGCCGCCCTCATCATCCACCTTGCCATCCAGGCATTCTGACAGAGAGGAGTCGCAATGGACCCCGACGAGCTGGACTACAACGACTTCATGTTCGCTCAGTACATGGATTCGCTCGAACCGCCCGAACCGGAGGATGAATATCCCCCCAGCGGGTACGACGAGTACGACCGCTACTGATAGCCGGTGGCCCTGGGGGGTTGTTGTGTCTCTCCAGGGCCGTCGAGTATCCGTAGAACGACGAAAGGAGATCCCCCATGGGAGGTCAGGAGTACACGCCCGACACGGAGACTGTCAGGGCCGCGTCGGCGCGAGCTATAGGCACCGACTGGTTCGACCGCTGGCTGGGGGCCCACGATCGCGAGGTGCGCGCCGAGGGGCACCGCCAGGGCTGCGAGACTGCCCGCCAGGACATGATCTCCGGCGCATTCATCGGCGGCCCCACGTTCGAGGCGCTGCGCGCCAGCTTCACCGGCCAGCGGATCGCCCGGGACATTGTCGAGCTGGCTGCCCAGGAGGCTGATCGCGGGTACCTCGCCAGCGAGAGCTGTGACGACATCGCCGCGCGCATCCGGGCCCTGAAGCCGTGAGCGCCCCCAGGACGTCGAAAGCTCGCTGCAGGTCCAAGAGGGCGTACGCCACCGAAGAGCGCGCCCTGCAGGCGCTCAGCGACGTACAGGCCATCCGGAACGATGACGCCACCCGCGAACGCCGGGCGTACCCCTGCAACGTGGGCCCCGGCGGCCCGCACTGGCACCTGACGAGCGCCCCCGTCCGCGGTGGCAACGACACCGAGACCCTGCGCTACATCGCCACCCTGGAACGCACCGTGGTCTTCCTGCTCCGCAAGATCGAGGAAGCGCGATGCCACTCACTAGCCTGCAGGACGAGCAGGGGCGCCGAGTGCTGGCCGCCCTTCGCGAGCGCGCCCGGGTGGCCGTTAGGAGGCGAAAACCCGGAACCGCGAGCGCGATGCGCAGGAGAACCGCGAGATGTTCACGGCGCTCGCCAAATACGGGCCCCACTCGCAGGGACACGAAAGGGGGGCGCGCCCTCCGGGACACTCGGAGCACGGCGGCGGGCGGATGTACCCTCCGGGGATGATGTACAATGAACCGTGGCACTGGCCACCGAAGACGAAGGAGGAGAGCATGGCACTCACGCAGGAGCAGTTCCAGGCAGCACTGGAGATCCGCGACATCGTGGTATCGGCGATCGCCGACGCGGTGCACTCGTTCCAGGAGCCGATCGACCTGAACGAGGACGACTCGCGCGTCATCGCCGAGGGCATCGCCGAGGACCTTTTCAACCACGGCTACATCGCCCTCGACGTTGTGGACTGTGACCGATGAGCTACGCAGAGCGCAACATGAAGCTGACCGACCTGGCTATCATCCTCGCCGCGGAGTCGAAGCGGCTGGGCATGGCTCTCGGCGCTGGAATGTCCGACGGCGTCATAGCTGAGCGCACCGAGAACGAGCGTCGGGCCTGGCAGGACTTCTCCGATGCCCTGTGGGGCAAGGATTCACCCACGCCCACAGAAGTGCCCGGAGGGGTAAAATCTGCTCCGGCCCAGGACCTCGATCCGGTCACCAAAATCCACGCCTTCGTGAACGTGGAAGACTACCCCGGGG
>JBDKVB010000012.1 GCA_039679385.1 Armatimonadia bacterium
CCAGCCGTAACGACATGGGCGCGGTGTATGGCGTCCTGATGAGTCGGGGAGCAACATGCCTGAAGAAAACGACAACCTTGCCGGAAGAATCGCGCCCATCTCCCTCGAAGAGGAGATGGCGACCTCCTATATGCAGTTCGCCATGAGCACCATCATGGCCCGAGGTCTGCCCGATGTGCGCGACGGTCTCAAGCCCTCGCAGCGCCGGGTGCTTATCGGCATGCGCGACGACAACCTGACCCCCGACCGGCCGCACTCCAAGTGCGCCGCTATCGTCGGTCAGACCATGAAGGTCTATCACCCGCACGGCGATGCCTCAATCTACGGCACGCTGGTGCACATGGGCCAGGACTTCAACACCCGTTACCCACCCATCGACCCGATGGGCAACTTCGGCTCCGTTGACGGCGACCCCGCCGGTGCTCCGCGCTACACGGAGGCCCGTCTCTCCAGTGTCGCCATGATAATGCTGGAGGACCTCGATCGCGACACGGTCGACTTCCAGCCAACCTACGACGAGCGCAACCAGGAGCCCGTGGTCCTGCCGGCGATGTTCCCCAACCTGATCTGCAACGGGTCGGCGGGAATTGTCCCGGCCTACGCGACCAACATGCCGCCGCACAACGTTTCCGAGGTCGTGGACGTGTGCATCGCCATGCTGGACGACCCGGACCTGTCCGTCGACAAGATCCTGGAGCTTATGCCGGGCCCTGACTTCCCCACCCGTGGTTTCATCCTCGGCACAAAGGGGATCCGCCGCTACTACGAGACCGGCAACGGCTCCGTCGTGATGCAGGCTCGGGCGGTCATTGAGCCCCTCGACCGAAACCGCACGGCCATCATCGTTACCGAGCTTCCCTACCAGGTCTCCAAGAGCGCTCTGCTGATCCAGATCGCCAAGCTCCACGACGACAACAAGGTCAGCGGCATCTCCGACCTGCGCGATGAAAGCGACCGCAAGGGAATGCGGGTCGTCATCGAGCTCAAGCGCGACGCCAACCCGAACGTGGTGCTGAACCAGCTCTACAAGCACACCCTGTTGCGGACCAGCTTCGGTGCGAACATGATGGCGGTCGTGCCGGTCCCGGGAAGCCAGTACGTGGTCCCGCGTCTGCTTGGCATCAGGGATCTCATCAACCACTTCCTGGCACACCGGCGCGAAGTGGTCACACGGCGGACCAGGTTCCTGCTCAAGCAGGCGGAGGATCGCGCCCACATCGTCGAGGGCTTGCTCAAGGCCCTGGACATTCTCGACGAGATCATCGCCCTGGTCCGCGCCAGTGCCAACCGCACGGAAGCGCGTCAGGGCCTGATGCAGAAGTGGGGCTTCTCCGAGAAGCAGGCCGAGTCGATCCTCTCCATGCAGTTGGGTCAACTCACCCGACTGTCACGGATTGAACTTGACCGCGAGATGGCCCAGTTGGACGAGGCCATCCGCGAGTACCACGAGATCCTCGCCTCCGAGGAGCGCAAGTCCGAAGTCATGAAGTCGGAGCTGCGCCGTGTGAAGCGTGAGTTCGGCGATGACCGCAGGACTCGGATCATCCCCGGCGAGGCCGATGAGATCCAGATGGAGGACCTCATCGCCCAGGAAGACATGACCATCACCATCACCCGCGACGGCTACATCAAACGACTGCCGGTGGACACCTATCGGCTGCAGAAGCGCGGTGGCAAGGGTGTGGTCGCACTGAGCAAGAAGGAGGAGGATGACGTGCGCGACGTCTTCGTCGCCACGACCCATCACCTCATCTTCTGCTTCACCAGCCTGGGCATGGTCTACCATGTCAAGGCCTACCAGGTGCCAATGGCGAGCCGCCAATCGCGCGGCACGCCCATCATCAACCTCGTGCCCATCGAGCAGGACGAGGCCATCACGGCCATGATCCCGATCAGCAGCTTCGACATCGGCGGGTATCTGGTCATGGTGACCGAAAGCGGGCTCATCAAGAAGACCGCGCTGTCAGAGTACAACACCGCACTCAAGAGCCGCGGTATCATCGCCATCAACCTGCGCGACGGCGACCGGCTGAAGTGGGTCATGTGGACCGACGGCAACAAGGACATCATGGTCAGCACCAGCGACGGCCTGTGCATCCGCTTCGACGAACAGGAAGTGCGGCCGATGGGTCGCAACGCCGCCGGTGTTCGTGCGATCAAGCTGCGCCAGGGCGATCGCATCGTCTCCACCGCCGCCGTCAACAAAGAGGACCCGCGCGACCTGCTCGTGGTCGGTGAGCAGGGACTGGGCAAGCGCACGCCGCTGAATGACTACCCCCGCAAGGGACGGGCGACCCAGGGCGTTATCACCCTCAAGGTGACGGATCGCACGGGCCCCGTGGTCGGCGTGCAGGTGGTCGAGGAGGAGGACGAGGTCATGTGCATCTCCTCCCAGGGCGTGCTGATCCGCGTTCCCGTGGCCGGCATCCGCCAGACAGGCCGCAATGCGCAGGGCGTCAAGGTTGTGACCCCGCGCGAGGGCGACTCGGTGACTGCGCTCGCCAAGGTCGTGCGCTACGCCGGCGAGAGCCCTGAAGATGCAGTAAGCTCCTAACCAGGCGCGCAATCGGGAGGGCTCACCGCGGTTCGAGAACGCCCGGTGAGCCCTCTTCCGTCAGTCTTGGTTCAAGGGGGAAGCTACGGCAGGGCTGCCAGTTGCGGCGAGAGGTGGAAGGCCTCCCAGGAGGCTGCCGGGGAGGCAGAAATCCTCCTGAGGCCTGTAAAGGCGCGGGAGGCATGGGCGAGCGGCGTTACCGCAATTCGGTCGCATTATAGCCATCATGTGTCCTCAGAAAAGCCTCATCGGAGCGTCTTGACGGGGGTCTGGGCGAGGACTATAGTGAAGCCCCGTGCAAGTTGAAGCCCGGAAAGTTTGACAAAGCGCCAGCCCACGGGCTGGCGTTCCTAGTCTACACGACACGCCACCACATGCACCCCACGCCGCAGCCCGCACGGGTCGCAAGGACAAGCCCGCACCTGATGTAGCTCTGCGAAGGTCCCTCGGACGGGGCGAGCCGACTTCCTGAGCCAGGGCGTTGCCGGTGCCTTTCCGCTTTACTACGAGGTTCCCGCCATTCCTCGCACGGGACCTTGGACGTCTTGACCTCCAAGGCCGTGCACTCGCAATCATTGTCATCAATCAGGAGGGTCGGCAATGGCTGTCAACACCGAAGCCACTGAGCTCGACTTGTCAGAGAACGCTCTTACTGTCCTGGAGCGTCGCTATCTGCGCCGCGATGCCCAGGGACGCCCGACAGAGACGCCGGCGGACATGTTCCTCCGTGTGGCCCAGAACATCGCCTCGGCGGATGCCAAGTATGGTGCCACAGAGGCCGAGATCGCGCAGCGGGCCCAGGCTTTCTACGAGATGATGGCTCGGGTCGAGTTCATGCCCAACAGCCCGACGCTGATGAACGCCGGCCGGGAGTTCCAGCAACTCTCCGCCTGCTTCGTGCTCCCGGTCGAGGACTCGATGGAGAGCATCTTCGAGACGGTGAAGAACACCGCGCTCATCCACAAGAGCGGCGGCGGCACCGGCTTCTCCTTCTCCCGTCTGCGGCCGAAGGACGACATCGTCAGCTCCACCAGGGGCGTCTCCAGCGGCCCGATTTCCTTCATGCAGGTCTTCGACGCCGCCACCGAGGCCATCAAGCAGGGCGGGACTCGTCGCGGCGCCAACATGGCGGTCCTGCGGGTTGACCACCCGGACATCCGCGAGTTCATCACCGTCAAGAACGACCTGTCCAAGCTCACGAACTTCAACATCTCGGTGGCGCTCACCGAGGAGTTCATGCGCAAGGTCCGCATCGACGGGACCTACGAGCTCATCAACCCGCGGCACGACGAACCCGTGGAGACTGTGCGTGCTCGCGAGGTCTTTGACCTGATCGTCGAGAGCGCCTGGAACACCGGCGAGCCCGGCATCCTGTTCCTCGACCGCATCAACGCCGAGAACCCCACGCCGAAGGTTGGCGACATCGAGAGCACCAACCCCTGCGGCGAGCAGCCACTGCTGCCCTATGAGTCCTGCAACCTGGGTTCCATCAACCTGGCCAGGATGACCAAGGGCCCGCTCATGCAGGCCGAGATCGACTGGGACAAGCTGCGCAACACTGTCCGCAATGCCGTGCGGTTCCTGGATAACGTCATCGACATGAACCGCTTCCCGCTGCCCGTCATCGAGGAGCGGACCAAGGCCAATCGCAAGATCGGCCTCGGCATCATGGGCTTCGCCGACCTGCTCATCACGATGGGCGTGGCCTACGACAGCGAGGACGCCGTCGAGGTTGCCCAAAAGCTCATGCAGTTCATCCGCACGGAGGCGCGGGCCGCTTCTGAGCAACTGGCCGAGGAGCGCGGGACCTTCCCGAACTGGGAAGAGAGCGTCTTTGCCCACACCAACGGCAAGCAGAAGCTGCGGAACGCGACCCTCACCACCGTTGCCCCGACCGGCACCATCAGCATCATCGCCGGGGCCTCCAGCGGCATCGAGCCGCTCTTCGCTGTGGCCTTCAGCCGCCACGTACTCGGCGGCGAGGAGCTCATCGAGGTCAGCCCGCTCTTCGAGCAGATCGCCAAGGAACGAGGCTTCTACAGCCCCGATCTGATCAAGGAGGTCGCGGCCAAGGGTTCCCTGCACGACGTCACCACGGTGCCGGGCGACGTGAAGCGGATCTTCGCCACCGCCCATGACGTGACGCCGGAATGGCACGTTCGCCTCCAGGCCGCCTTCCAGCTCTACACCGACAACGCGGTCAGCAAGACGGTGAACTTCGCCAACACCGCCACGCGGGAGGAAGTCGCGCAGGTCTACAACCTCGCCTACGACCTCGGCTGCAAGGGCGTTACCATCTACCGCGACGGCTGCCGTGAGGGCCAGGTGCTGACCACGGGCAAGAGCGGCCAGGCCCCTGCGGCTGCGCCCGAGCCCGTGATCACCGAGCCTCGCGACCGGCCCGACGTCATCAAGGGCACCACGCGGGCGATGAACACCGGCTGCGGAAAGATGTACATCACGATCAACGAGGACGAGAAGGGCGTGTTCGAGGTCTTCGGCAACATGGGCAAGGCCGGCGGTTGCGCGGCCAGCCAGACCGAAGCCGTCGCGCGTCTCATCTCGCTGGCGCTACGCTCCGGGATCTCAGCGTCGCACATCGTCAGGCAGCTCAAGGGCATCAGTTGCCACATGCCCGCCTGGGGCCCCGGTGGCAGCCGCATCCTCTCCTGCGCCGACGCCTTCGCCAAGGCCGTTGAGTCCTGCATCCACACCGAAGAGGCCGTGCAGCTCGCCATCGACTTCAACGGCAAGAGCTTCGGTCACCTGGGCGCCTGTCCGGAGTGTGGTGGTGCGCTGTCGCACGAGTCGGGCTGCGTCACCTGTCACGACTGCGGCTACTCGCAATGTGACTAGGCCCTGACCCCACCACGACCAATCGCGGCCGGCGGGAACTCGCTTCTCGCCGGCCGTATCGTTTCCGGCGAGCGGCGCGCCTGCCCCCAGATACGGAAAGAGACGCCTCTGCGAGAGAAGCGCCTCGGTGGTTCGACTGGACAACTGCCTGGGAGCTAATCGTTGAGGCTGATGGGAGGGACGAAGCCGGTCTTGCGGATGAGGTCGGCGGAACGCCAGAGAGTTTCCGGGGTCCCGGCGTCGGACCAATCGCAGTCCAGGACGTCATGGCGCAACTGGCCGCGGCTCAAGTACACATTCTGCACGTCGGTGATCTCGTACTGGTTGCGCTCGGACAGGGGCAGGGCCGGGAGGATGTCCCAGACCTGCTCGTCCATCATGTACACGCCGATCACCGCATAGGGGGAGGGCGGCCGCTGGGGCTTCTCGATGATCTGCTGGATGTGGCCCGCTTCGTCGAACTGCGGCACGCCGAAGCGCTCAGGGTCTGGGACCTCTTTGAGCAGAATCCGCATGCCCTGCTCTTGCTCGCGGAACTGGTCGACATAGGGCCGGATGCTGCCGTTGAGGATGTTGTCGCCCAGGATCAGGACGCACCGGTCGCGATCGACGAAGTGCTCGGCGATACGCAGGGCGTCGGCAATTCCCCGGGGTGCCGCCTGGTAGGCGTAGTAGAGATGCTCGAGGCCGAACTCGCTGCCGTCGTGGAGCAACTCGAGAAAGTCGCCGGGCTTGTTGCCGCCGGTGACGATCATGATGTCGCGGATCCCGGCGTCAACCAGCGAGTGGAGCGGATAGTACACCATGGGGAAGCGGCCCACCGGGAGCAGGTGCTTGTTGGTGACTCGCGTCATGGGACGCAGACGTGTGCCGAGGCCCCCGACGATGATCACGCCCTTCATGCGGACGCACCTCCGGAACCGGGATGAGCCCCTCCTCGGGGCAAGGTCAGGACTGGGCTTCGCGCTCCTTCACCATGTTCAGGAAGTACTCCTGCACCCGCCGGTCATCAGTGAGCTCGGGATGGAAGGCGGAAGCCAGCAGGTTCCCCTCGCGAGCCATGACGATCTTGTCGTTGAAGGTCGCCATGACGTAGGCGGGCTCCCAGACGCGGGTCACATAGGGAGCGCGGATGAAGACGCCACGCACCGAGGTATCGTTGATCTCAGCCACCTTGATGTCGGCCTCGAAGCTGTCGACCTGGCGTCCGAAGGCGTTGCGCTGCACCTCGATGTTCATGATGCCCAGGCGCCACTGGTCGCTGCCGACGATCTCCTTGGCCAGGAGGATCATGCCCGCGCAGGTGCCCCAGATGGGCCGTCCCGCCTTGTGAAGCCCGAGGATGGCGTCGCCGACGCCGAAGCGCTCGCACAGCTTGCCGATGGTAGTGCTTTCGCCACCGGGAAGGACGAGACCGTGGCAGGACTCGACCTCCGCCACCGTCTTGACCAGAGCGACCTCGCAGTCCAGCTCAGACATGGCCTGCGCGTGCTCGCCAAAATCGCCTTGAAGAGCCAGTACACCGATACGGATAGACATTGTCAGGACCTCGAAAGCGGCTGGTAGAAAGGGCGGTGCCACGCAAGCTGCCGCTAGTTGCCGCCGGTATTGTCTTCAGGGCCGCCGACGACGGCGCCCTGCTTGATAAGTTCGGAACGAAGGGCCTCCACGCACAACTCGCGCGGGAGTTTGCCCTGATTGACTGCCATCCCGGCGATGACGCCGGCGGCATGCCCGGAGGTCCAGCACACGTGGATCTCGCGGATGGGCTCCATGGCGACATGAGTGCTCGACAGGCTACGCCCGGCGCTCAGCAGGTTCGGGACGTTGCGGCTCACCAGCGAGACACGCGGGATATCGTAGGCAATGCCCTCCTTGCGGAAGTCATTGCCGCGAGCGACGCTGTCTGGATGGCGGAAGTCGAACTGCGCCACGTCCTCGTCGGTCAGCACGTAGTCGCCGCCAAGGCGCCGGGTGATGCGGACACCGGTCTGCACCGCAACGTCGATGATCCAGGCGTTCTCGTAGCCCGGCATTCGCCGCCGCAGGACCTCCAGCGCCCGCCGAGCCATGTCACGGCCTTCGATCTCCAGGGCGGTCAGGTCGGCTGGATCGAGCCCGTCACCCTGACGCACGGTGTTGTTGGCCCAGACGACGCCGAACTGCGCCTTCGGGGTCGCAACGGGGGTGAGGCCCAGAAAGCCCTGCCAGCCGCCGGTCTTCCACACATCGTTATGCACTTCGCGGGTCAGCTCAGGCTTCTCGCGACGAGCAGCCTGCCAGCGGGCCAGGTCGACGCCGCCGATGCGGAAGGGCACGCCGATCCCGTAGAGGGATTTCTCGAAGTCGGCGCCGGCAGAGGCCGCCACCTCGAGGTCGCCCGTGGTGTCGATGACCATCTTGCCGAGGAAGGCCTGTCGGCCGGCCTTGGAGACGGTCACGACGCCGGTCAGTTGCCCGTCCTGAACGACCGCGTCCGAGCACCAGCTATGCAGCAGGATGTCGGCGCCGGCCTCGCGGAGCATGTCGATAGACAGCGACTTGAGCCCCTCGATGTCGAAGCAGCAGGAGTCCTCCGCCGAGCGATAGGAGGCGAACCCGGCCTTGAAGAGCCGCTCGCGAGTCTCCATGCCGATGCCGCCGATGACCTGCCGACCCTTGTCGAAGAAGCGAGGCAGCAGGATGACCTGGCCGCCGGTGGCCAGTCCGCCCAGGTGGTTGTAGCGTTCGATGAGGAGCGTGCGAGCGCCCAATCGTGCAGCACCGATGGCGGCTGCAGTTCCGGCGGGGCCTCCGCCGCAGACGACGACGTCATACTCACCAACTACGGGGACTTCGACGGCGGGCAAGGTGATCTTGTCGGTGGACATCGATCGGCCTCCGGGCGCCTCGCTCGGGTTGGGAGTCGGCAATCTGTGCACTGACCGGTGGAATCGACAACCTCCGCGGGCCTTCGTCGAGAGACCCGCGGAGGCTGAAGTTTCGCATCAGTGCTGCGGTACAGCGGACACCGAGGTGTCCTTAGGCCTGGCCGGCTTTCTTGAGGAGCTGCTCCCACTTGCGATCCGTGTACTCCTGGATCTGCTTGCGGACCTCGGCGCCCTCTTCGCCCTTGAACAGGTGGCGGAAGCGGCCCTGCAGCTTCAGGTACTCGTCGACCGGCTTCTTTTCCTTCGGCGTGTAGTTGACCTTGTACTCGCCGTACTCGACCTCATACAGCGGCCAGATGCAGGTGTCGACCGCGAGCATGGAGATCTCCGCAGTGACAGCCGGGTCGCACGCCCAACCCAGCGGGCAGGGGGTGAGGACGTTGAGGAAGGCGGGGCCATCGACGTTGAAGGCCTTTTCGGCCTTGCCGACGAGGTCGCGCCAGCGACCGGGAATGCTCTGCGCCACGTAGGGGATCTCGTGGGCGACGAGGCACTCGGTGAGGTCTTTCTGCACCTTCGTCTTACCGGCCTGGACCTTGCCGGCCGGCGTGGTCGTGGTGTTCATGCCCAGCGGGGAAGCGCTGGAGCGCTGAACGCCGGTGTTCATGTATGCCTGGTTGTTGAGGCACACATAGACGAAGTTATGACCGCGCTCGACAGCGCCGGACAGGGACTGGAAGCCGATGTCGTAGGTGCCGCCGTCACCGGCGAAGGCCACGAACTTGTAATCGGCGTCCGCATCGATCTTGCCCTGCTTCTTCAGCGACTCGTACATCGCCTCAACGCCAGAGGCAGCCGCCGCAGCGTTCTCGAAGGCAATGTGCACCCACGGCACGTTCCAGGCGGTGTACGGGAAGATCGTTGTGGAGACTTCGAGACAGCCGGTTGCGTTTGCCACGATGACCGGCGAGTCGGTGCCCATGAGCACCTGACGTACTGCAATGGGCTCGCCGCAGCCAGGGCAGAGCCTGTGGCCACCGGTGAGACGCACCGGGCTATCGACCAGTTGCTTGAGGTTCTTTGCCACGGAGATGCCCTCCTTATTCGCGGATGCCTACAAAGCGCACAGGCTGTGCCGGCTGACCGCTGGATTTCACGTCTTCAAGTGCCTTATAGATATCGACGAGCTGCTCGGGCTGCACTTCGCGCCCGCCCAGACCGTAGATCATGTTGACGCACGGGACCTCGGCCTTGTGTGCGTACAGGGCGGAGGTGACTTCGGCGTACAGCGGACCGGCGGCGGCTCCGTAGGAAGCAGCGCGATCCAGGATAGCAACGGCCTTGCAGTTCTTGAGGGCCGCTGCGATCTCGGCGTCTGGGAAGGGGCGGAAGGACCGGAGCTTGAGCAGACCGACCTTCTTACCGGCTTCGCGCAGCTCGCTGACGGTGTCCTTGACCATGCCGGCAGTGGAACCCAGGGCGACGATGGCCAGCTCGGCATCCTCGAGGTCGACGCACTCCATCAGGCCGTATTCGCGACCGAAGACCTTGCCGAAGCGCTTGCCCTCCTCGATGATGGCTTCCTTGGCGGCGACGTAGGCCTCGATCTGGTTGCGCTTGTGCTCGAAGTAGTAGTCCCACAGGTCGAGCGGGCCGACGGTGTAGGGGTTCTTGACGTCGAGCAGGGGCCGGACGGCCTTGTACGGGCCGACCCAGTCCTTGACTGCGGCATCCTCTTCGACCTCGACGAGCTCGTAGGCGTGGCTTACGAGGAAGCCGTCGAAGCAGTTCATCGTCGGCAGGCGGACGTCTTCGCGCTCGGCGATGGCGATGGCCTGGATGCAGTTGTCATAGGCTTCCTGGGCGTTCTCGCCGTAGAGCTGGATCCAGCCACAATCGCGAGCACCCATACCGTCGGAGTGATCGCAGTGGATGTTGATGTTGCCCGAGAGAGCGCGGTTGGCCACGGACAGAACCACCGGCTGACGCAGCGAGGCGGTGATGAACAGGATCTCCCACATGAGCGCAAGACCCTGGGAGCTCGTAGCGTTCATGACCCTGCCACCGGCGACGGCGGCTGCGGTGCAGGCGCTCATGGCCGAGTGTTCGCTCTCAACGGCCACGAAGTTGGTGTCGACCTGGCCGTTAGCGTGGAACTTAGCGAAGGTCTGGACGATCTCAGTGGACGGCGTGATGGGGTAAGCCGCCACGACATCGGGGTTGATTTGCCGCATCGCTTCGGCGACGGCGTTGTTGCCTTCGAGCGGCATGACCTTTCCCATTGCATTTCCTCCTATCTGATAGCGACCCCACGGGAGCGTCTGGACAGACCTGCGGCGCGCTCAGAGCGGCCTGGAACTCAGGGCCTATCCGGCTCCCGTCTGGCGGCCTAGTTTTCGCACTCCGTGTCGACCTTCATCTCGATACACTTGGCCGGGCAAATGTTGGCGCAGATGCCGCAGCCCTTGCAATGGTCGAGGTCGTAGGGCTTGCCCTTGATCGTCTGCTCCTCGCAGATGATCGCGTCGTCGGGGCAGTAGATCCAGCACTGCAGGCAGTTGATGCACTTCTCGTTGTTGCGAACAGGGCGGAAGGTGCGCCAGCCGCCGGTCTTGTACTCTACTGCGTTGCCCGCCTGGGGGATGACTCCACCGGCGGCCATGTCTTTCCAGCCGGCATCCTTGGGGTATACGCGGTCGCTCATGCTACCTGGACCTCCTCGTAGGCGCGCTGGATGGCCTGGTAGTTGCCCTGCAGTACGGCTTCGGAGAGCTTGCTGCCGAGCTGGCCCTTAACGGCCTTCTGGGCGCCTTCCACCGTCACGACGTCGCTGACCTTGGCCAGTGCGCCGAGCATCGGCGTATTGGGGATATTCCGGCCGATGGTGTCCATGGAGATCTGCGTCGCATCGACCGTGCACAGCTTAACGTCCTTGCGGGCGAGACGGGCTCGGATGGCCTCGGGGGCTTCCGAGGTGTTGACCAGGACGATTGCGCCCTCGTTCAGGCCCTCCGTCACGTTTTCGGAACCCAGCAGAGTCGGGTCGAGGACGACGACGACGGTCGGGTGCTCGACGCCGCAGCGCAGGCGGATCGGAGCATCCGAAATCCGCACGTAGGACTTCATCGGCGCCCCACGGCGCTCGGCACCGTACTCGGGGAAGGCCTGGACCTGCCAGCCCTGCTCGGCTGCCGCGATAGCGAGAACGTAGCTCGCCGTCTTCGCACCCTGTCCACCCCTTCCGTGCCAGCGTACTTCGGTCAGTTTGGGCATGCTATTCCTCCTCTTCAATGATGAGGCACTATTCTAGGCGTTGGAAGTTAACGCGAGGTTTCCACGCCGGGGCCACTGCCACACGCTTCGCGTGAGGGTGACGCTGACTACGAAAGACTTGTGACTCTACCCCCTGGCCTGTGCGAACAGGAGGCAGATCGCCCTCCGGTCACGACAAAACGCCCGCCCTTCACAACCTCCGACTGCGCGAAGACGGCGGGCCCAGGCTGCGGACAATAGTTTGAATGATGATACACCTTTGCAGGGACCTTTTGAAGGGGTTTTTGGGCTGGCGCTTGCCCACTCTGGCTGCTGGAGGGCCAAGCGGCACCTCACCCCCCAAGCCCCCTCTCCACGCGTGGAGAGGGGGAGTCGAGCAGCAGCGAGACGGGGGTGAGGTCAAGGCCTTCGGCACCCCACTATCAGCCCCGATCTCGCGCCCTCACCAGGAAGCAGACAAACGCCCTTCTTGGCGCCCCGCTCAGGACCGCGTCGCCTCTGAACACGCGTCGGCCGAGCTCAGAAGTAGTACTCCTTGTCGAAGACCCCGCCGGGCAACCGAACCGCCAGATGGTGCTCCGACACCTCGATACGCTCCAGCTTGACGTCCATGAACAGCACTTTCGCCACCAGCGTGTGCGCCGAATCGAAGTTCAGCGCGGCGGCCGTCTCGGAGCAGGCGACCGTGCCAGCCAGCTCCGTCGGGACCACGAGCTTGATGGGGCCTGCCGGGATGGAGAAGGAGGAACCGCTATTGCGGAACGTCCCTTTACCGTCGGGCTGGAACTCCAGGACCAGCTCGCCACGCGCCTCCAACTGCCGGACCAACTCGGCATCGGAGGGCGTCCCCACAAGGTCGAACACCTCGGCCGCAGCAAGGGTTCCGCCGCCGGCCGCCCGCAGGCCGTTCAGGTGCTCCAGGAACAGGAGCGCGTGCTGCTTCATCTCTTCAGGGCCTGGAGGAGTCATCAATCACTCGTCCATGGGACGTCGTCCGCGAAGCGCCCGCGCCACCGTGACCTGATCGGCGTAGTCCAGGTCGCCGCCGACCGGAAGGCCCAGGGCGATTCGCGTTATGCTCAGGTTCAGATCGAGCGAGGAGGACAGCTCTGTCAGCAGGGCACGCACGTACTCCGCCGTCGCATCGCCCTCGACCGTCGGGCTCGTGGCAAGGATGACCTCGTGAGGACGCAGCGTCCCCACGCGCGCGAGCAAGGCGTCAAGGTGCAGGTCTTCATGCCCTATGCCGCCCAGAGGCGAAAGCACACCGCCGAGAACGTGGTACACGCCTCGGTACTCCCCGGCACGCTCCAGGGCCATGAGGTCGCTGGGGTGCTCAACCACGCACAGCACTGACCGATCGCGGCTGAGGTCGGCGCAGACCGGGCACTGCTCCCCGGCGGAGTAGTTGAAGCACTCCCGGCACTCCTGCACCTTCGGGCGCAGCTCCAGGATCGCCTCCCCAAGGGCCTCCACATCGCGCACATCCATGCGCATGAGATGGAGGGCCAGACGCTGGGCACTCTTGGGCCCCACGCCGGGGAGGCGCTCTAGCTCCTGAATCACATGTTCCAAGGGTTCAGCATAGCGAAGCATCGGTGAGAATCATCCGGCGGAATAGCTGCAGACGAAAACCCACCCGGACTGCCGGCCGCGAGAGTCGTCTCGCAAGCAGCCCCCCGGGTGGAGAACTCTGGACAGATCGGTCAGACGGTCAGAAGACGTTGGGGACATCTAGGCCAAGCGCCCCGAGGGGCGTGGCGGACATCAGCTTTTCCTTCTTGAGCTGCGTGGCCTTGGCGAAGGCGTCACGCACAGCAGCGCAGACCAGGTCCTCCAGCAACTCAATATCCTCAGGCTGGATGGCGGCCGGCGAGATCTTGACGTCCAGGACCTGCCCGGACCCGGTCACGTGCACACGGACTGCACCGCCACCGGCAGAGCCTTCGATCTCGGCTGCCTCCAGCTCTTCGAGAGCCTTGGTGAGGTTCTCGGACACCTGGGCGAACTGGTTTTCAAACATCGACTGTAGGGGGTTTCTCATCTATTCCTCATCACCCAACAACGTGCTACCCTCAAACAGAGAAAGGGCCTGTGCCACCGCAGTATCGACAGCGGAGGACTCTCTTGGTTGCGCCACCGGAGCAGGGGGCTGTGCCGTCGCACTTTCCGCAGCGGGCTGCGCGACGGGCTCTTCTGCCGGTTCCTGCGCAGTGGTGGCTTGGGACGTCGCCTCCTGAGGGGCGGGCTCGGCGGCAGGCTGCTCCTGTGGCTCCGCGCCGGCGGACGCTTCTGCAGCCTGCGTCGGTTCAGGGACGGCAGCAGGTGGTGGAGGGGTCTGGGCCGGCACCTCGCCCACTACGCACACGAGCCTCAGCTTCCGGCCAAACAGCCGGGCCAGCGCCTCCTCAATCACCTCATGATACGGCCCGGACACCTGCTTGTGGTGGAAAGCGTACTCCGGCCCGAAGGCAACCGTCAAGGTGTCGCCGTCAAGGGACACCGGCGCGGCCTCGCAGATGAAGGCGCCGACCGGCATCCGCCTCATCCGCTTCAACTCGTCCGGCATTGCGCTCCAGTTTGCGACGATGTCCTCAAAGTGCAGAGGACCGGTTGTGATGGGGTCCGCAGGAGCCACCGCAGGAGGTTCCGGCGCCGGAGTCGGGGCCACTGCGGCGGGTGTCGGCTGCGCTGCAGGCTCAGGCCCCGGGGCAGGCGACTCCGGTGGCTGTGGCGCTGCAGAGGGCTGGGCGACGGCCGCCGGCGGCTGAGAAGCCGCGTGAGCCTGCGCAGCAGCCGGACGTGCAGCAGCCGGTCTTGGAGCCCGCTGAGCCGCAGGCGCTCCGGCACGGTGTCCAGCCGCCGCCGGTGGCGTTAGCTGGCAGAGCTTGGCGAGGGTCAACTCCAGCAAGAGCGAGTGCTGGGTGCTGGCCCGCAGGTCGTTTTGTGCCTCGGCCAGGGCCCGCAGGACCTGCATGAGCCGGTCGCTGCCGATCGCCGAGGCCTGGTCACGCATTCGCATCTTGCCCTCCTCGCCCGGCAGTCGCCAGGCGGAGGGTTCGCTGCCCAGGGAGATGCGCAGCAGGTCCCGCAGGTACAAGGTCTGGTCGGCCATGAGCTGCCCGACGTCCTTGCCGGCTGCGATTACGCGGTCGACGAGGCTGAAGCTGGCCGCGACGTCCTGGTGGGCGATCAGGTCGGCCACCTCGGCCAGGGTCTCGGCCTCCGTAACGCCAAGGACCGAACTGACAATCTGCAACGTGACGGCGCCGTCGGTGTAGGCGACGACCTGATCGAAGATACTCTCGGCGTCTCGCATCCCGCCTTCGGCAGCGCGGGCAATGGCCTCCAGGGCCTCCGGCTCGAACTGGATCCCCTCGGCGTCGGCAATCCGACGGAGGGAAGTCAGCAGCCCTGCGAGCGGAATCTGGCGGAAGTCGAAGTGCTGGCAACGCGAGAGAATGGTTGCCGGCACGCGGTGTGGCTCGGTGGTCGCCAGGACGAAGAAGCTGTGTGCAGGCGGCTCCTCCAGGGTCTTGAGGAGGGCGTTGAAGGCCTCGGTGGTGAGCATGTGGACTTCGTCGAGGATGTAGACCTTGTGCCGCGCCTGGGCGGGGCTGTACTTGACCTTCTCGCGCAGTTCGCGGATCTCGTCGATCCCGCGGTTGCTGGCGGCGTCGATCTCGATGACGTCCATGGCCCGGCCGTCCTGGACCGCACGACAGAACTCGCACTCGCCACAGGGCTCGGCCGTGGGGCCGTTCACACAGTTCAGTGCTTTGGCGAGGACGCGGGCTGTGGAGGTCTTGCCGGTTCCCCGGGGGCCGGAGAACAGGTAGGCGTGGGCTACGCGACCGGAGCTGAGCGCATTCATGAGCGTGCGGCTCACGTGCTCTTGGCCGATCACGTCCTCGAAGCGTTGGGGACGGTACTTGAGGCTAAAGGACACATAGGAGGACATGCGCAGATCGCCCGTTCAACGTGCGGTAGGTGGTACGCTGTCAGTTCGCGGTCGCAGTGGCTTTGCCCTTCCGGGCAGGTTGCCAAACCTGAGGGTTTCCGGAGCCCCGACCGGCCTTCTGAATCGGGCGGGCCGAGTGGAAGTTGGGCCGCACACAGAAAGGGGCGCGGCGAAAGGCCGCGCCCCGGTAAGACAATGGTCGTGCACCCACTGTCGATAACGCCACCCAGGCGTTACCCTCGCAGCCGGCTCCGGCCAGGTTGGCCGCGGCACCGGGAGCAGATCGCCTACCGTTGCTTCCTTCCGGACCTGGCGGGGTTCGGCGAGACTCCCTTGCGCGGGACCCGACCTTCAACACCACTTACGAGGGTCAGACCCTAAACGACGAGACCTCGAGCGGGAATTCGCCCCCACTAGAGCGGATTGTGGGTACAGGGCACCGCTAGTTCCCCGGCTAGCACGACCAAAAGCGGTTGCGAAGGGTTTGGCGGAGTCGAACCTACGGCTGCTAGGCTCCGCGGTTGCCACTCGTCTGGGGGCGCGTCCTGTGGAGGACAAGACGCGCTTCCCGCGATCCTCTGGGTAGTTCAATGGCGGAGAGGGTGGGATTCGAACCCACGTGCCCCTTGCGGGACAACACGCTCTCCAGGCGTGCACCTTCGTCCGCTCGGTCACCTCTCCGCATAGGGAGGATCGCAGGAGTCACCGACGGGCTTGCAGCTCGCGGGTGGCCCCAGGGTCAACATCGGCTGTCAAAGTCGGTGGCGGAGAGGGGGGGATTCGAACCCCCGAGGGACGCGGTTAACGCCCCTACACGATTTCGAGTCGTGCGCGATCAACCGAGCTCTGCCACCTCTCCGCTCTTGTCAAGGACCCAGTGAAGGCCCTGAAGACCAAGCTGCATCCCCGCCGGGTCGGGTTCGGCCCGCCCCGTCGACGTACCGTGCTGTGGCGGCCCCGGGCCGATTCGAACGGCCGACCTTCAACTTAGGAGGTTGCTGCTCTATCCTTCTGAGCTACGGGGCCAGTCCCTCAAGCCGGACGACCGTTCTGCGGGCCCTCCCTGTCCGTCTGCGGCAGAGGCCGGGAGGCACGACTACACGGGAAAGGACCTGTCAGTAACGAATTGAGCTATGGGCTATGGCCCGGCAATGCCCATAGCGCATAGCTCAATGCAGGTGATCTGGCGCGCCGACCGCGATTTGAACGCGGGACCTTCGGCTCCGCAGGCCGACGCTCTATCCGCTGAGCTACCGGCGCGCATCTCGTGGTTCCTGCTCGAACGCGACCGAAGTCGCGTCCGGACTCCTATCCTACCTCAGGCTGTCCGATTCGGCAAGAGAGTTATGGTACGCCCGCCGCGATTTGAACGCGGGGCCTTCGGCTCCGGAGGCCGACGCTCTATCCAGCTGAGCTACGGGCGCACACTCTGACCGGTACAATCGCTGCCCGAGCCATGCCGTGGCTCGCGCTGCAGGCGGCCAACCTGTGTGGCAGTGGCGGAGAGTGTGGGATTCGAACCCACGACGGAGGCTATTACCCCCGTAGTCGCTTAGCAGGCGACCGCCTTCAACCTACTCGGCCAACTCTCCGCGGTGTGGTACTATAGCACAAGACCCAAGACGCCGCAACCTGCCACGCCCACATTTTTCGCCCCACCAAGACCTCCCTTCCCCTGTGACGAACCTTGCCACCTTCCCGGCAA
This sequence comes from Armatimonadia bacterium, assembly GCA_039679385.1. NCBI lineage: Bacteria > Bacillati > Armatimonadota > Armatimonadia > Armatimonadia bacterium. The sequence goes on from JBDKVB010000012.1 coordinate 17,220, forward strand.
ACCGGCAGGAGTCCTGCGCCTGCGCGGCGAAGGGGCGTTTCTCATACACGTGGCATAGCTCAACTAAGCTCGGCTTTCCAATACCCTGTTGACAGGGAGGGATCGAGTCGTGAACGAAGTTCGAGTCGGTCTGGTGGGCTACAACTTCATGGGTCGTGCCCACAGTAATGCCTATCGGCAGGTCCCCTTCTACTTCCCCGAGGTCAAGGCGAAGCCGGTCATGAGAGTCCTCTGTGGCCGGACCAAGGACAAGCTCGAAGCCTTCGCCAAGCAGTTCCAGTGGGAGCAGACGGAGACCAAGTTCGACAAGCTCCTCGCCCGCGACGACATCGACCTCGTGGACATCACCAGCCCCAACAACCAGCACGTGGAGATGGTGATCGCCGCCGCCAAGGCCGGCAAGCACGTCTTCTGCGAGAAGCCGCTGGCCACGAGTCTCGCCGACGCCAAGAAGGCCCTCAAGGCCGTCCGTGACGCCGGTGTGCTGCACATGCTGTGCCACAACTATCGCCGAGCCCCGGCGTGCATGCAGATCAAGAAGATGATCGAGAACGGCGACCTGGGCGAGATCTACCACTGGCGAGCCCTGTACCTGCAGGACTGGCTGATGGACCCCGGCACGCCCATGATGTGGCGGGTGCAGAAGAAGATTGCCGGCTCCGGTTCCCTGGGCGACCTCATGGCCCACAGCATCGACATGGCGCTCTGGCTCCTGGGCGGCATCGACTCGGTCGCCTGTACCATGAAGACCTTCATCAAGAAGCGCCCCAAGATGGAGTCCTTCGACACCGGCCTGGGTGGCAAGGCTGCGGAGGGTGCTCCGATGGGCACCGTCGACGTCGACGACGGCGTCATCACGCTGGCCAAGTTTGGCAACGGCGCACTCGGAACCTTTGAGGCCACCCGTTTCGCCGCCGGCCGCAAGAACTACAACTGGTTCGAGATCAACGGCTCCAAGGGCAGTGTCGTGTTCAACCTCGAGACCATGAACGAGATGCTGTACTACAACGCGGGCGACCCGGCCGATCGTCTCGGCTTCCGTACGATCCAGGTCACCGACGGCTGCCATCCGATGATGGCGCATCCGAGTGGCGGCCCGCGCTACTGGCCGGTGGCGCACATCATCGGCTACGAGCACACCTTCATCAACACCGTTGCTGAGCTGATGAACAACCTGGCTGACGGGACGATGCCGTGGCCCAACTTCGAGGACGGTTGCCGCACCCAGGCAGTGCTTGAGGCCTGCGGCACCGCCGACAAGAGTGGCAAGTGGGAGAAGGTCCCGAAGGCCTTCTAGGAACAGACCCAACCGACCGCCAACTCTCGGGCACAGGCCCGAGCAAGGGAGGACCAGACACATGAAGATTGGAGCCTTTACCGTCGCCTGGAAGAGCAAGCCGCTGGAGGAGGTACTGGACTTCCTCGTCGAGGCCGGCGTCCAGGCCGTCGAACTGGGTTGTGGCAACTACCCGGGCAACGACCACTGCAACCCCTTCGAGCTGAACGAGAGCGCCGCCGGCCGCAAGGCACTGCTGAAGATGGTCGCCGACCGTGGCCTCGTCATCTCGGGCCTGAGCTGCCACGGCAACCCGCTTCATCCGGACAAGAAGATCGCCACTGCACACCACGAGGTCTGGCAGGCTACCGTCAAGCTGG
>JBDKVB010000013.1 GCA_039679385.1 Armatimonadia bacterium
CCCTCGGCGAAGTCCCACTCCGCGTTCGTCATCCATCGCGGCGCCTTCGGTTCCCAGACGGTATGGGTGTCTCGCGCCACACGTCGATTCTGCTCCTGACCATCCACGAGCACCGTATTGTGAGACCGCGTCGCCAGCACATAGCGTCGCCAGTCGCTGGTGTCGTAGCTGTAGTTCCCTGGCTCGGTGAGAACCGTCTTGCCCCCCGCGTAGACGATCAAGCTCAGCTTGTCCTCGTGCTGATGCCTGGCGCCGAAGGGCCCCAGGTCGAAGTGCAGGTACCGGTCACCGGGTCCCCAGCCGGTCCGCATCACCGCCCAGCCGGCATAGGGCAGCATCCACGAGGTCTTGCTCGGAGCCGTCCCTTCCTTCCCTCCGGTTGCCAGATACTGGAAGTCCTTGCGGTTCGGGAACAACGCAGAGCCCTTCGCCAGTTCAGCGCGCACCGAGCCCCAGCTTCCATCATTCAGCGAGGGACGGCTACCGTTGGGCATCATGATGGCAACGAAATACTCGAACATCCCCTCGAGGCCCTTCACGAAGTCCTCCGGCAACTCGACGCCGGTTCGTCGCGCGAGTTCCAGGGCTCCGAGGAAGTTCCCAAGCGTCACACTGTGATACCCGGTTGTCAGCTCGATCTGAGCCCCGTCCGGGTACACCTGCTCCTTCAGCGCCTCCATCAGCCAGGACTGCGCCGTCTGCAGCCACTGCGCCGACTCCTTGAACTCCGGCATCATCACCGCGACATGCAGCAGTCCGTTGACCTGCATCGCACCCCAGTTCGAGGTGGGCTGCCAGCCCTGCGGATCGGACAGGTACCGCCCGTGGTCGCGGATTGCCTTGAACATCGCGATCTGCGAGTCCACATCGAAGGAGGGGGAGTCCTTGAAGTAGTAGTACGCCGGGAACCAGCTCTGCCCCATACGAATCCCGCCGTCCAGGGTCAGCGGGCTCTTGCCGGGCTCGAACATCGGCCCCTCAATCCAGCGCGGACCGATGTAGATCGGCAACGCCTCCGTCCAGCCCCGAAGCTCTGCCACGAACTCCCGGGCATACTTCTCGTCCTGGGTGGCCGCGTAGGCCCTTCCCAGGGTTAGCCAGTGTGTGTGGCGATTCAGCGCAATCGCCCACTGGTCGTAGTTGAAGGGGTCCTCGTTCCAGGCGATCTTCTCCCCGAGCTTGTACGGAGGGCAGTTGGTGAAGCGGAACACGTGGTCCACGATCTCGTCCGCCGCCCGTACCGCTCCAGGGCTCCCGTCGGCGCTCAGAGGCGGCGGCACCGGCGTCAGCCGCTGTCGCATGTGAGCCACGAAGGCCGCCTCAGCACCCTTGAGGTCCTTGCGCTCGACGGCCGCCTTCACTTCCTGCATCCCGTCGTAGTCCAGGTTCAGCGACCGGATGAACTCCTCCCGCGCCTCTTCCTGTGTCATGTAGGTCACCTGCGGGCTCGTGAACTTCGCCCACTCCTCCTCGAAGTGGTTGCAGCCCCACACGATCACCAGCATCAGCTTCTTGCCTGCATAGGGTCGCAGCTTCGCCGCAAGGTCGGGACTCTGCCACTCACGCCAGGAGGTCACGTCCTCGCCGCTGGAGTGGATGACCGCCGAGGTGGTGACCCTGTCGGTCTGGTTCCAACGCTCCGCGAGCTTGGGGTCTGTGGCGAAGGACGACCACTGCTCCGGGGTCATGAAGGCCAGCGAGGCGAAACCGGCCCTTTGCAGCGGTGCGTTGAGTGTGCAGTAGGTCTGGTAGTTCAGTTTCACGTGCAGTCCGCCGGGCATCGGCGTCGGCACGGTCCACTCCCGCCCCACCAGAACCATACCGCGGAAGGCCCCCTGCTTGTCTCCGCCGATCTCTATCGTCTCGGTTTCGCCCGGCGTGATCTTGACTTCCCAGGCCGGAATCCGGCCCATCGCGGTCCACTCACCGGTCTGGTCGAGCGCCTGCGCATAGCGGATCTGCCAGGTCGTTCCCTGCGCCCACACGGCGCAACTCGCCAGCAGCAGCAAGCCAACCAGAAGCGTCAGTGTCCTCATCCCGACAGCCCTCCTGAAGCGGTCCGTCCCTGTCACTCGGTTTTGTCCGCCGCCAGTCTTCCGTCGCGACCTCGCTGAACCCAGGCCTTCGTCTTTCGCGCCATCAGCGCACCGACCCAGGCTCCCAGAATCAGACCGGCGGAGATGTCGGAGAGGTGGTGCCGCCCGGCGATGAACCGCTGCATACCCACCAGGAGCGGGACTACCAGCAACCAGGCCGTCGCAGCACGGCAGCCCGTCGCCATCCAGATCACGGTGATCAGCGCGGTCGTAACCAGCACGTCACCCGAGGGGAAGGAGTGCCACTGGGTCGAGTGAATCTGCTCTGACAGCGCCGGCCGCGCGGTTCCGTCGAACTCAGGACGAGGGCGTCGCACGAGCCACTTGAGGCCGGTCGTCAGGATCGTCGCCACCAGCAGCGTCGATATCAGAACCAGGCCCAGGCGTCCCAGGCGTCGGCGTCGCAGCGCATAGACCACAACCGTGAACAGCACCAGCACGATCGGCTGGACCACGCCCGACCCGAGCAGCGCCAGAGGATGCCGGATACTCACCCAGGGCTGCAGGTCACGATGCGCCAGACCCCAGGCAGCTCCGGCACGGTCCGCGAAGAGCCACAGGAGCACCGTCGCCACAGCGGCGAGAGCGGTTACGCAAAGAGCTATCCAAACTCGTCTGTTGCCCTCAGACATGCTTTCGCGAACGGGCCACCAGGGCCCGCTTGTCGCTATCCCTCAATCCTCATTCTGGACACGCCGACCACGTACCGCCTCCGGCTCTCACCGTGCGATCGGCTGAGAAGTATTCAGCATTGTGTGCGGCGGAGCCGACGCTGTGAACCACCTTGACCGTGTGCCCCATATCCAGTAGTCCCGCCACGACTTCCTTGCTCACCGTATCACTGACCTCGACCGGCTCACTGACTTCCACATGCAGACGCCCGGCCACCGCAGCCTCATGACTCGTGGCGCCTTGGTCTACGAATCGCCGGGCCATCTGCGGCGCCACACTGATGATGCGGCGGCCACCGGGGAGCCCTAACGCTACGGTGCGGTCGGGCAGTTCCAGCAGCAGCGGCGCCATGTTGTTCAGAGGACGCTTGCCCGGTGCGATCGAGTTCGCCTGACCCGGTCTCGGGTCGAGACGCCACATCCCGTGTCCCAGGATGATCCCCGTGTCGGGCACCGTGACGCAGGACCCGAATCCCATCCCGTGGGTGATCGTGACACTCACCACATTCCCCAGGCGGTCGGCGGTCGAGACGTGCAGCGTGCTCCGGTCCGGGTCTCCCACCTGCGGCACCCAAGTATCCACTCGGGTCGGATCGCGCAGTACCGGCCCCAGGATCGCGGCGGCATGTTCCTTGCTCAGCAGTCTCTCGACCGGCACCTCCACATACTCCGGATCGCCTAGGTACTGCAGGCGGTCGCGCCACATCAGCTTCAGGGCTTCCGCCAGCAGATGCCAGTCAGTCACCGAGCTGTCCTCGGCCGGCGGCAGCTTCTCTAGCAGGTTCAGCGCCTGCAGCGCACTCAGCCCACCATTCGGAAGCTCCGCCGTGTAGACCGAAGCGCCACGGTAGGTCGTCTGCAGTGCTTCCCCGACCCGTGGCTCGTAGGTCGCGAGGTCCTCCCGGCACAGGATGCCTCCCGCTGACTGCACGTAGTCGGCAATCCGAGTGCCCAGGTCGCCCTGGTAGAAGTCCCGCCAGCCGGCGGAAGAGACCTGCGCCAGCGTTGCCCCCAGATCCCGCGGATGCCACAGGTCTTCCGGCTTCGGCAGCCGACCCTCGGGCATGAGATGGCGGCAGGTGGGCTCGTAGCGCCTGATGACCTTCTCCAGGCTCTTCACCATACCGGCGATGCGCGCGAAGGGGAACCCATCTTCGGTAAGCTGGAGACTGGGCGCCACGATCTCCGGCCAATGCAGGACGCCCCAGCGTTCCCAGAGCATGCCGATGCCCGCCATCATCCCCGGCACACCTGCTGCCAGGGGTCCGTGGATGTTGGCATCGTCCTTGACCTTGCACAGGTACTCCTGCTCGTTGCGCCCCTCGCCAATCCCGGGGAGCAACTCAACCTCGAACATGTCCTCCCGGGCCGCGCCTGGAGCTCGGCTGTTGAAATCCAGCGACCAGACGCGTCCTGTCTTGCCTTCCTTCACGACAGCGCAGCCACCGTACCCACCCACGCCGGTGGAGAAGGGCTGCAGAACACAGCAGCCCAGGCACGTTGCGGCGGCCGCATCGAAAGCATTGCCACCGGCCGCCAGTATCTGTGCTCCGATCCGCGCCGCTCCCGGCGGTCCGGCAGCCACGGCGCCGATCTGCGAGGTTACCTGTGAGCCTTCCTTCATGTCCCTGATCCCCCCATGAAGCAGACTTTCGAGGCTATTCCCCACCCCGGTTTGCCCGACCTTTTGCGCTCCTTCGAGCCACTATCATCTGGTGCTCAGCAACTCTGACTAACGAGAGGCGAAGCGGTACAGAGGGCGAGATGCCCTTGTCTTTGGCCGTTGGCCTTTCGCCGTTGGCCCTTGCCTTTCGCCTTTCGTCGTTCCCCCTCGCCACCGCGTGGAGAGGGGGACAAAGGGGGTGAGGTGCCGCAACTTGACCCCACTTCCGGGCGGATGTAGACTCAACCCATCTTCTGCTTCTCCTGGCGGTGGTGTCTGATGAAGGTACTGCCGATCCTCCTGGCTTTCTGCGCCCTGCTCCTCGTCTGCTTTGCGGTCCTGCAGAATTACCGGGGCCGTGAGTCCCAGCCTCCTGTGCGACTGGCAGCAACAGACGAGACCCTGCCCCTCAGCGGCGATCAGGTCCGTCCGCCGGCCGTCGCCGGAACCTTCTACCCGGAAGATCCACAGGAGCTCACTTCCCTGGTCGACCGCGTTCTTCAGGCGGCCGGCAAGCCTTCGATCCAGGGACGTCTCGTCGCGCTGATGGTCCCCCATGCAGGTTACGTCTACTCAGCGCCGGTCGCCGCTTACTCCTATGCCCAGCTCAAGGGCCTCAGCTTCGACACCGTGGTGGTCGTTGGTCCCTGCCACCGTGAGCCCGTGAGTGGTGCTGTGGTTCCAGCCTCCACCAGGTGGCGCACTCCCCTCGGCGAAGTCCCGATCGACCAGGAACTCGCAGCCGCTTTGATAGCCGCCGAGCCACGCATCTCCCGCGGCGACGGTCCCCATGCGGAAGAGCACTGCCTGGAAGTGCAGGTTCCCTTCCTCCAGCGCTCTCTCACCAACTTCCGCCTTCTGCCGGTACTCGTATCCGACTTCTCGCTCACCAACTGCGCAGCGATCGCCCAGGCCCTCGCCAGGATCGCGCAGGGCAAGAAGATACTCCTCATCGCCAGCAGCGACATGACCCACTATCCTGCCTACGACGATGCCTCGCGAACCGATCACAAGACCCTCGACCTCATCAGCTCCTGGCGTCTCCGCAGCCTGCCCGACTGGGAGGAGCAGGCGACGAACTCCGGCGTGGCCGAGTTGCACTGCACCCTCTGCGGTCTCGGCCCGGTCATGATCATCATGGATGCCGCCCGACGTCTTGGCGCGAACACCGCACAAGTCCTCAAGTACGCGAACTCCGGCGACGCACCAACCGGCGACAAGTCCCGCTGCGTAGGCTATGGTGCCGTCGCCTTCACAGCCGTCGAGGGCAAACCCTCACCGGAGGCTCCGATGCTGCCCACCTCCTCACAGCCAGGCGCGCCAGGCTCCAAGATCAAGACCTCTGAGGGCGAGCTCACTCCTCAGCAGCAGACCGAGCTTCTCGCCTTGGCCCGCGAGGCCGTCAGTGCCTTCGTCACCACCCGGGAGGTTGTGAAGCCGACCAGGCACGATGGCCTCTTCAACGAGCCCCGGGCCGTCTTCGTCACCCTTGAGCGTGGCGGCAGACTTCGCGGCTGCATCGGTTCGCTCAGTCCGCAGGAACCCCTCGTAGATGCCGTGGTCAGTCGCGCCATCGCTGCGGCGACCGAAGACCCACGCTTCCCGCCTGTCCAGAAGTCCGAACTCTCGCAACTGAGCTTCCACGTCAGCGTCCTCTCGCCGGTTAAGCCCATCAAGGACCCCTCGGAGATCGTCCTTGGCAAGCACGGCGTCATCGTCAGTCAGGGCCGGAACCGCGGCGTCTTCCTCCCAGAGGTCGCCCCGCAGCAGGGCTGGGATCGCGACACCATGCTGACCTACCTGTGTGTCGAGAAGGCCGGGCTGCCGCCGGATGCCTGGAAGAGGGGCGCAAAGCTGGAGGTCTTCACCACCCAGCAGTTCGGCGACGAGTAGCCCCATAGCCCGGAGAAGGTGCCGCACATGTCTGAGACACTCTCACGCCGAGAGGCGCTCAAACGGACGATCTTGGCCTGCGCCGGTGCGGGTCTTGCAGGAGCGTGCTTTCCCCTCTGTGCAGAGGCCGCCTCACCTTTGCGCATGAAGGAAGCCCAGTTCTACGAGAAGCTGTCCGGCAACCGGGTTCAGTGCAAGCTCTGCCCCAGGGGATGCACGGTTGCCGACCGCGGTCGGGGGAACTGCGGCGTGCGGGAGAACCGCGGCGGCACCTACTACACCCTCATCTACGGCTCGGCGGCAGCCGTGAACGTCGACCCCATCGAGAAGAAGCCGCTCTTCCATTTCCTGCCCGGTAGTCGCGCCTTCTCACTCGGAACCGCGGGCTGCAACCTTCACTGCCGCGACTGCCAGAACTGGGAGATCTCCCAGTCCCGGCCGGAGGACGTCGATAGCGACAACCTTCAGCCCGACAAGGTCATCGCGATGGCCAAGTCGTATAGCTGCAAGGTCCTCGCCTACACCTACAACGAGCCGGTCATCTTCTATGAGTACATGTCCGACAACGCCGAGGCCGGACGCAAGGCCGGCCTGCGGTCTGTGATGATCTCCAACGGCTACATCAACCGCGACCCCATGCGCAAGCTTCTCCCCAAGCTCGACGCCGTGAAGATCGACTGGAAGGGCGTTACCGAGGACTTCTACCGCAAGTACTGCAGCGCCACCTTGCAGCCCGTCCTCAACACCCTCAACCGCGTCAAGGCCCTCGGCAAGTGGCTGGAGATCGTCTACCTGGTGGTCCCCACCGTCAACGACAGCGAGGCCGACCTCCGTGGTATGGCCCGCTGGACCAAGACCTACCTTGGCACCGAAGTGCCGGTCCACTTCTCCCGCTTCATGCCCAACTACCAGCTCCGGAACCTGCCGCCGACACCCATCGGCACCCTCGAGCGCTGCCACGACATCGCCCGGTCCGAGGGTCTCAGCTTCGTGTACCTGGGCAACGTCCCCGGGCATCGCTACGAAAGCACCTATTGCCCCAAGTGCGGCAAGACGGTCGTCAAGCGCTGGGGCTTTGAGGTGCAGGAGAACAACCTCAGGGACGGGAAGTGTGGCGCCTGTGGAAGGGCAATCCCCGGCGTCTGGAGCTAGCCCGCAGCCGGGTACTGACGTACCGCAATCGACTCGAGGGAGGGTGTTTCTTTGAGCCAGGAACAGACACTGCGCGAGCGCCTTCTGGCCGGTCCCACACGCTACGGACTGTCGATGGTCTCGATGTCACCGGCCGCTGTTGAGGTCGCCGGCCTGTGCGGCCTCGACTTCGTATGGTTGGAGCTCGAACACGCCGCCACCGACATGATGGCGATGGAGCACCTCTGCCGGGCCGCTGAGCTACGCGGTCTACTGACCTTGCTCCGGGTCCAGGAGGTCAGCCGCACGGCGGTACTGCGAGCCCTGGAGGTCGGCGGGAAAATCATCGTCGTTCCCCAGGTCCACACCCCGGAGGACGCCGCGTCCGTAGTCGAGTGGGGCAAGTTCGCTCCGATCGGCAACCGTGGCTTCAACACCGGCAGCCGGGGCCTCGCCTACGGATTCTCCGGCAGCACGACCACCGAAATCCTCGACCGCGCGAACCGCGACACCTGCCTTCTCGTGCAAATCGAGTCTGCCCAGGCGGTTCAGAACGCCGAGGCCATCATCGCCACCGAGGGCCTCGACGGTATCCTGCTGGGCCCCGGTGACCTCTCCGCGAGCATGGGCATCGCCGGGCAGTGGGAGAACGAGAAGCTCCTCAGCGACATCGAGGGCGTCTTCGCCCTGGCGCGCAAGTACCAGAAGGTCATCGCCACCGTCTGCCCGAGCAATGTGATGACCCGCCGCCTCAAGGCCGCCGGAGCTCACCTGCTCAACGTCGGCGGCGACCTGGGGATGATGAAGACGGCGCTCCTGCCCCGGCTCGACGAGATCCGCGCACTCTAGGCAAACCGGGGGACGGAGCCGCCTTTCCTGGAAGCCCCGTCCCCTTCCTCTTGCCTACCAGCGATTGTAGCGATACGGGTCGTCCAGCGCTTCCGGAGCGTCCAGATAGTAGGCCTTCAGCCAGCGCTCCTGCTCCACAATCGAGATCGGCCCCTTTGTGATTCCGCCCGACTGGCGCAGGTCGTTCACCTTCACCGCAATCACGTTCCGCCCCGCCTTGAGCATGTCCCTCGTGATCGGGTAGCGCCGCATCGCCTCCCAGTAGTTGGTCGGGTTCGTGTCCTGCCCGATGTGCCCCACGAAGCGCCCGTTGAGGTAAGTCCAGTCCTCGTCGTCCACTCCGCCGATCCCTAGCGTGAGCGGCTCCTTAGTCGGCACCTGCGTCAGGCTGAACTCCTTGCGCAGCCACACCACGCCATCGTAGTTCGCAAGGTCGGTCAGTTGTGCCTCAAAGGTCCCCGGCATCTGCAGCGGACGCCACGAGGCTGCATCGAAGTCCGTTGACGCGACCTGCTCACCCCGCAGCCGGCTCTCGCGGTCGACTTGCAGCCGCCACTCGCCACTGAGATCGATGCTCGTCACTCCCGAGGCGGCCACTTGCTGCGGCAGAGGCGACTCCAGGCTCACGCCACAGTTGGTCAGCACGGTCCCCAGGGCTCGCAGGGAGTTGCGCCAGGTGCGGCGCAGTTGCCCCATCGTCTCCCAGTCGAAGGACCTTGGCGACCACTGCATCAGCACATAGTGCTTACCGCCGACCGTTCCCTCCGCCAGCACCCCGTTGGGCGCTAGCTGCATCCCGTCCGGAACCTGCGTCAGACACGACACCGCAGTCTTGGCCCGCCAGTGCAGATCGGCGTTGCCCAGACCCACGAGGGCTCCGGTCTGCGGTCGGCCGATCAGCGTGTTGACCAGCCGCTTCTCCTCGGTCTTCACCGCGAAGGGCAGGATGGCGTTCAGCGCCTCTCCGTCCATCGCCAGGCACACAACGGTGCCGGCTCCGGCGATCGCTGCACGAGCCGCCGCCGGATCAGCACCGGGCGCGATCACCACGGGATCGGTCCCCGTGGTATCCGCACCCAGTGACTTCAGCAGGTCCGCATAGGGCTGCGACCCGACAACCTTGCAGGCCGACAGTCCTTTCTCCTCGGCAGTGGGAGCCGACTGGGCGTAGTTCAGCAGGTTAGCCAGAAGTCGCTCGGCCGCGGGCTCCGGCAGGTCTCTGCCGGTCAGGTCAAGCTGGCACAGCAGCACCCGTCCGCCCTTCGTCTTCCACTCCAGCAGCGGCGTGTACTGGCAGTCGAACTCGCAGTCCAACAGGCTCGAGTAGTTGCCAACGGCAGGCTTCTCAATCACCACACTCGCGACGCACCCGTAGTTGCCCCACTGCCAGGTCCGCGAGTTGGGGAACCCGCACCAGACCTCCTGCGGGTAGCTGCCTCGGTAGCCCACAGGCTCCGGATAGGCCTCAAGCAGACTGGAGCTCCCGCGCCAGTCGCGCAGCAGCTCGTCCTCAAGGCCCTGGCATACCGGACTCCCCGGCTGACGCACGAACACCCGTCGCACTCCCGGACTTGCCGTCCGGAAGCCCCAGCGTCGCTGCAGCACCTCCTCGGTCTGCTCAAAGAACAACACGTTCACACCGCGCCGAGTCAGGGCAACGAGGTCGATCCCCGGGCTGTCTGCGGTCACGGCTTCGCGTCCAATGACGAGCAGTCCAACTCCGGGTGCCGCCTGTGGAGTCGGCACCGTCGCGAACTGCAGTCCGGCAGCGCGCAGCACAGGTGCCGTGAGCCCCTTCGGGTCGTACACTGCCACCTGCGTGGTCTGCTTCACCGGTGGCGTCGCTTCCAGCACCGTGAAGCTGAAGCTGTCCTGCAGGCTCTCGTCGGGCTTGCCGTCCACGGTCGCCACAAGATCGATGCGCCCAGTCGCCCGCCCACTGCCCGCAGGGATCTGGAACTGGAAGGGCGCCAGCGCCTTGTCACCCGCGGTAACACGGGCCCGGCCGCTCTTCGTGGCCAGTTGCTTGCCTCCCAGGCTCACTGTCCAGGTGTAGGCGAAGTCCGCGTCGTGGCGCAGGTCATTGACCATCGCCACCTGCTTCTCGACTGCCTCCCCGGGGCGGAAGATATGGTCCTCGGCCGTGAACCGTCGCTCCGGTCCGGCGAGGTAAGCCAGGGTCTCGCGGTTCACCTTCGCGAAGGCCCGGCCCAGCGAGGTCATCTCTATCGCGCTCGGGTCCGGGGTCTGTAGCCAGTCACTGGTCCATCCCACCGACTCCGGCGCAAGGCCCGGGCGCTGCAGGGCGTCCCAGTCCGTCGCAAGGCTTACTTCCTTCCCCGAGACACCCTCCTTCTGCTTGAACAGGTCGGCCTGGTCCCAGGGCAGGATCGCCGAGATGCCCCAGGTCCGGAAGGCCGGCCAGGTCTGCAGTGTGTGGAGCGTCTTGATCTCCAGGAAGTTCTTCTCCCAGCGCCGGTCCCAGTAAGCCCCCAGGACGCTGCTGATATGGAAAGGCTGATGGGTGGCATACACCCGACCAATCGTGTCGTAGTGCTCAAGGGCGTACTGCGGCAGATCATAGGCGGCGTCACCGTAGAACATCGCCCCGAACTCTTGCACCAGCGGCTCCGAGCTCGTCGGGTTGGTCCACACGAAGGGACCGGTCCGGTGACCGCCCCAGCTTGCCTGATGCGGGAGCCCGAACTCGACGAAGAACAACGGCTTGATGCCCTGCTCCGCCCACCTCGACAGCCACTCGATCCGCTCCTGCAGGGGCGTGAAGCACAGGTAGCAGTTCAGCGTGATCATCTGGTTGAAGGGACCGCTCTGGTGATGATACGCCGGGCGCGTACCGTCCCAGCCCATGACCAGGTTCTCGGCAACGGTGGCCGCATGGCGGTTGGTCGCCATGCCCGGATTGTCCTCAGGCCGCGGCTCATACAGCCCCGTCATCCGCGCCGGATTCTGGTCGTCAGCCCAGCCCAGCATGTTGTGGTTCATCGCCCACATGAACACCGACGGGTGGTTGCGGACCTGCCGGACCTCGTACTTCACGATCCGCTCCCAGTCCGCCCGTTTGACCGGATCATCCATGTTGCGCACATCGCGCTTGATGTGCCGGACGGAGTAGCTCATCGGGAATCCGGCGTCGTCACCTGCTCGGAGCAGGTCGGCAATGTACGTGAAGGACTGCGGCTCGTAGTCGTAATTCCCGTGAATGACATAGCTGAAGCCCAGCGCCCGCGCCTGCTCGAAGGTGTGTCGGACCTGCGCATAGGCCGCCTGCCCGAAGTTCCCCAGGTGGTTCGACAGGTCAAGGCAGCGCAGGTGAATCGGCTTCCCGTTCAGGACGAAGCTGCGACCATCAATCCAGAACTCCCGGAAGCCGAAGGTCTCCGGCGTGGTGACATCCAGCACCTTACCGGCGGCGTCGAGAAGCTCCACCTTCATCGCATACAGGTTCGGCTGGTCGATGTCCCACAGCTTGGCCTCCGTCCAGGCTCCGAAGAACTCCGGGCAGTCCGGCCCGACGAAAGCGGCAGAGGTGATCTGCTTCGCCGGCGTGTCCGCGATCTTCTGCTGCGAGCCGGAGCCGGTCACCTCGTACACAGAGGCACGGAGTTGGTACCGGGCTCCCTCCGTCAGTCCCGCCGCTTCACACTGAAGTCCGAGGCCGCCCTTCCGCACCGAGGGCTTCACGAAGACATCCTCAACCCGTGCGCCGACCGGCTCACTCTCCAGGTAGCAGTCGCCGCACAGGCCCTTGAACTTCACTTCGGCCCGCATGGTCTGGATCAGGTCCTCGCGTGCGATCATGATCTGCTCGGCCTCCAGCGGCAGAGCAATCACATGGATCGAGAGCCGGTGCTGCGCCGTGCCCGTGATGGGGCTGACGAGCGAGGTGATATCCACCTTCCCGCCCGGCCACTGCACGCGACCAGCCTCTTTGCCGTCGACGAAGACCCGCGCGATGTTCTTGGGGTTGTCCAGATTCACCAGGACCCGTCGTCCCGCCCAGCTTCCCGGAATCGTGATCTGCCGCTCGTACCAGGCCGCATCAGTCTTGCTCAGGTCGAGGCTTTCCTCCCAGATATCCGGACCGAGGGGCGTCATCCGCGACGTACCCGGTGCCCAGGATCCGGGCACCTTGTGGTAGCCCCAGCCGGTCCCTACTCCCGGCAGGTCGGTCTGCTTGAGGTCCACCGGATGGAACCGCCACAGGCCGTTGATGCACACCTTGCCTCGGGTGGCGGTCTCCGACCTCTCCGCGTTCTCGTAGTCCCAGCGTGCCGTCACACCCGGCGGCAAGGTCGCATCCTCCGGCACCGGGTCGAGCTTCAGCAGCTTGAAGGACACGTCGTCCCACTCCACCTTGCCCGTGGTCGAGAAGAGCGAGCAGGAGATCGAGAGCTTCCGCGCACCCGGTGGGACGAGGTAGTCGCGCTCCTGATTCTCCCAGCCCTTCGTGGTCCCGGTGAAGTGCAGCACATTCGGCCAGGCCCCCACCATCTTCCCCTCGGCATCCTGGAACTGCATGGCGATCCGGGCGTCGTTCCAGCCCTCCACGCCCATGACCACGTTCTCGGTCCGCACGCGACACGTGAGCCGGATCTTCCAGTACCGCTCCTGCATCGGAATCGTCTGAGACACGCTGATCGACTTCGGCGTGGCTGCCTCCTGCACGATCCAGTGGTTCACGCCGTCGGTCTCCCAGCGACTGCCACCATCCCAGCCCCAACCGGCCGGACGTTTCCCGGAGGCGTCCGCAGTCTCGAAGTTCCCGTTCACGCATAGCTCGTCACCCGGCTTGATCTCCTGCGCCTGGGTGACGACCAGCGGCACCAGCATCATCAGAACCAGCAGAATCGGCATTTGCCCACCTCACACAGAAAGGGATGGTTACGCGAATTCTCAAGCGGAAACCCGCGACGCGCACAGTTGCCGAGTCGAGAAGGCCCTGGGGCGTACCTCCTACTCGAACCCTTTGCACGGGCCCGGGGAACGCAGCGCAGGCGAGCGACGTCAGAAGTGCGACAACCGACCAGAGGGCTTCCGCCATCAGGGCGGCTCCTCCGCCGCGGGAAGTCTCTTCCCCCGTCTGTTCGCTGATAGCCCGGCCTGCTCCTGCCCCTCAAGGAGTCAACCCCGGAGGCGGCGAAGGCTCATACCTTGGGTCGGCAATTGCGAAGGGAGCTGACGGAGACCATGCTGCGAATCGCGGGGTTTGTCGGACTGACACTGCTGCTTCTCCCACCGGTCGGCGCGGAGTTTGCAGTCACCGATGCCACCGGCGGGATCACGGCCCTCAGCCTCGGGGGCGACTCTCTCGCGTTACAGACCAGCCTGCGCATCCCGCTCAAGGGCTGGGGCAAGATGCCCGGCTTCACCGACGCCAGGAACACCAAGTACACCGTCAGCGAGGGCAAGCGCACCTGGACCGGCGTAATCCCGGTGACCCCGGGAGCCAACTACCGCTTCGAGCAGACGATCGAGGAGTTCCCCGGCGTCGTCACCACCAACCTCAAGATCACCGCCGAGGGCAAGGCCGACATCGAGGGCGTCTACTACTGGCTCGACGTCCCCATCAGCGTCTTTGCCGGCGGACCTTGCAGCCTTCTCAACAGCAGGCAGCGCGTGGCAAATGTCGAGTTCCCCCGGGAGCAGCCGGCAGCCCGTCACTTCGCTCGCGGCGATGCCAACGGGATACTGATGGATGACGCCGCCGGCAAGACCTCGGTCAGAATCGTCCTCGACCGCGCCATCCCGGTAACCGTCCAGGATACCCGCGAGTGGAAGGGCAGCGTCTACTCCATGTTCTGCCAGCTTGCCCCTTCCCTGGCGCCCGGCGAGTCCACCAGCCTTCGCATCAGCATCTCGGCCTCAGCGCAGCCGGACACCACTCCCGCCCAACTGACTCTCGACTCCTCAAAGCCCCGCTACCGTCTCGATGGCTTCGGCGGGAACTACTGCTTCGGCATCGAGTCACCCGTCACCCAGTACACTCTCAAGAACCTGAAGGTCGCCTGGGCCCGAACGGAGCTGACCGCCAGCGAGTGGGAGCCCGTCAACGACAACGCATCGCCCACCGACATCAACTGGGCCTACTACGAGGCGCAGGACCGTGAGGGCTCGAACCTGCGTCGCGAGTTCCTCCTCGCCCGGCAGATCCAAGACCTGGGCATCCCCTACGTCATCAGCATCTGGCGCATGCCCAAGTGGTTCTATCCCGACCCGACGAAGGCCTCGGGCAAGCTGCGCATCACCCCGGAGCAATGGCCGGAACTCGTCGAGTTGATCGGGACCTACCTGACCTACGCCAAGAACAAGTACGGGGTCGAACCCGACCTGTTCTGCTTCAATGAGGCCAACCTCGGCGTCGATGTGCTGCTGACCGCCGAAGAGCACCGCGACGCTCTCAAGCTCCTCGGCGCGCACTTCCAGAAGCTCGGACTCAAGACCCGCATGATCCTGGCCGACGCAACCGGTCCGCGTGGCACTCACACCTATGCCCTTCCGGCAGCGGCCGACCCTGAGGCCATGAAGTACGTCGGAGCGGTCGCCTTCCACTCTTGGGGCGGTGGCTCAGCCGCCGACTACTCTGCCTGGGGCGATCTTGCCGAGCGTCTCAAGCTGCCCTTGCTGGTCACGGAACTCGGGGTCGACGCCGGAGCCTGGCGCACCCGCGCCTTTGACAGCTACCTCTACGCCCTGCGCGAAGTCGGCATGTACCAGGAGTTGCTCCTGTACGCCCGGCCGCAGGGGACGATGCAGTGGGAGTTCACCTCCGACTACTCCATCGTCAAGGAGCTCAAGAACGAGAAGGGCGAGGTGACGATCCAACCCACGCCGCGCTTCTGGTTCGTCAAGCACTTCTGCAACCTCACGCCCCTCAAGTCCCAGGCACTCACGACCGCCTCAGACAACGCGAAGGTGCTCTTCACTGCCTTCTCCGGTGAGGTCTCCGGAAAGCCTGTCCTCACCTTGCACGTCAGCAACTCCGGTGCGGAGCGTTCCGCCACCATCACAGGACTCCCGGCCGGCATCACCCGGCTGAACGCAGTCCGGACCAGCGAGCAGGACAGCTTCCGGACCCTCGAGCCGGTGCCGGTCGTCGATGGCAAGGTCCAACTGACCCTGACCGCGCAGTCGCTGCTCACGCTCACAACCGCCGACCTTCCGTAGCAGTTCCCTGCCACACTTGCCCGTGGCAGAGGCGTCACACGAGAGGAGATGCCAACTTGATCCACACCGGCTATCTCGGAGCGTTCTACCCGCTTGCGGTTGTCTTCGCCTGTGGCCTGGCCATCCTGACCGCCTGTTGCTCAGCCCAGCAGGCCCCGGTTCCCCAGACAGACCTGTCGAAGCTCAAGCCTTCGGACTTCGCCGATGACGACCTGGACATGCCTTACCTGCTGCACCATTTCGCCCGGGTCGCCAACAGCGTCCTCATGGACGGTCCCAATCGCGGCTTCCTCAGCCTTCCCGTGTGGCGCAACGCCAAAGACAACAAGCCGTATAACGCGCGGGTGATGGAGAGCCACCTGACCCTGGCCTGGTTCTACTGCACCCGCAAGCCCTGGAATCCCTACTACGCCTCACCCGAGGTCCGCGCACGACTCGAGGCCATGCTGGACTTCTGGTGCCGGATGCAGAACACCGACGGCCAGTTCAGCGAGTACCGCGACCTGGGCTGGAACCTGCCCGCCACTGCCTTCGCCACCAAGTTCATGGGCGAGACGCTGCAGCTCCTGCACAGCGGTCCACCGATCGACAAGGCCCTGCTTGACCGGGTCGTCGCCGCCGACCGCAAGGCGATCCTCGTCACCCTGACCAACCCGACTCTGTACAAGCATGGTTGCTCCTACAGCAACCAGTTCACGAACGTCTGGGGAGGCGCCTTCGCCTACCTCAAGCTCTTCCCGGATGCCGAGATCGACAAGCTCCTCGACGCCCGCCTCAAGGATGCCGCGAAGGACTTCCAGAGTCCGGCCGGGTACCCCTACGAAGCCGACGGTCCCGACTGGGGCTACAACATGGGCACGCACCACAGCAACCTGTATGTGGCCTGGAACTACACCCGTGGCACCGAGCGGGGCGAGCGCTTCCTCGACGAGGAGGCACGCTGGGCAGACTGGCTCTCCTACAACGCCGTGCGCGAGCCCGACGGCAGCCGCTTCTTCCTCAACCGTGCCGTCGAGACCCGTGGGCGGAAGGGCGACTTCGTCCGCATGAACACGCCGCTGGCCGAAGGGGTCGAGAGGTCTCGTGCCTTCATGACCAGCCAGGGAGAGAGGGCCACCGAGATCGCCCGCACCCGGCAGCAACTCGCAGCCGACTGGCCGAAGGTCGCCGATCTCCCCGTCGGGTCCGCCGGAGCCTACACACCCTACGAGTTCCTTTACCGCAGCATGATCCAATGGTACCCGACCGATGAACAGCAAGCCCAGGCGCTCGCGAAGGTCCCCTATCTCGCCCGCGACCGCTTCAACCATCAGCGTGTCGATAGCCGCTACGCGGTGCAGTACACCTTCGTCCGCCACCCGGGCTACTACGCCGCCGTCAACACCGGCAGGCTGTTTCGCGAGCAGCAGCGCTACGGTCTCGGCCTCCTGTGGAACCAGCGCACCGGGACCCTCCTGCAGTCCCAGACCCTGACCAACGATGCCGCCTGGGGCACGCTCACCCCCGACGGCAAGAAGCTCTGCGAAGCCTCCAGCATCCCTTCGACCTTCACCGTCGGCGGGAGTCCTGTGATCCCCGAGGTCGGCAACCGTGACCTTCCCGAGGGCGACCTGACTGTCGGCTACCTCCTGGGCAAGGAGGGGCAGAAGTCCCTGAGCTTCACGGACGCCGGGATCGTGGTCACCGTCCGTCGCCCCGGTGCGATACTAGAGCAGATCCCGCTGCTGCTCGCCGACACCGACAAGCCGACGCTGACCGCCGACACGATGACCCTGGTGCGCAACAACACCGCCTTCACCCTCAGCTTCGGCCCGGCGGTGAAGGCCGAACTCAAGGCCACCAAGTACGCCTCCGGCGGACGCAAGGTGACGGTTCTATGCTTGACCGCTACCGACATGATGACCTACCGTATGGCTTTCGCCGACCAGTAGACGCGCGACTTCCGCCCCACAGACTGACCCGACAGGAGAGGTTCGCCTACCACGATGACCACGCAGCCGCCTTCACCCTTGCTTCCCATACCCACCAAGCAGCAGCTCGCCTGGCAGCGCCAGGAGCTCGTGATGTTTGTGCACTTCACCGTGAACACCTTCACCGACCGGGAATGGGGCGAGGGCACCGAGGACCCGAGGATCTTCAACCCGACTGCCCTGGATACCCGCCAGTGGATCGCTGCCGCCAAGTCCGCGGGCTTCAAGAGCGTGATCCTCACAGCCAAGCACCACGACGGCTTCTGCCTCTGGCCGAGTCGCTACACCGAGCACTCGGTGAAGAACAGCCCCTGGCGTGACGGCAAGGGAGACCTCGTGCGCGAGTTCGTCGACGCCTGCCACGAGGCAGGACTGAAGCCCGGCCTGTACCTGTCGCCCTGGGACCGCCACGAGCCGACCTACGGCGACTCACCGCGCTACAACGAGCACTACCTCAACCAGCTCACCGAGCTCCTGACCCAGTACGGGCCGATCTGCGAGGTCTGGTTCGACGGCGCCTGTGGTGAGGGCCCGAACGGTCGACGCCAGGAGTACGACTGGCAGGCCTTCTGGGGCACTGTCCGCAAGCACCAGCCCGAGGCCGTGATCTTCGGCGATGGCGGGACGGACTTGCGCTGGATCGGCAACGAACAGGGCTTCGCCGGCGACCCTTGCTGGTCCACCGTCGATCCGAGCATCGTGCCCTACCCCGGCGCGGGAGGAACCGACGCTGCCCGCCATAGCTTGCACCACGGCGACGAGGGCGGCTCCGTCTGGCGTCCCGGCGAGACCGATGTCTCGATTCGCCCCGGTTGGTTCTGGCATGCCGCCGAGAACGACAAGGTCCGCTCGGTGGACAACCTCGTCGAGCTGTACTTCCAGTCCGTCGGGCGCAACAGCCTGCTTCTCCTCAACCTGCCACCAGACCGGCGCGGGCTGTTCCATGAGGTTGACGTTGAGCATCTCGCAGGCTTCCGCCAGGCGCTGGACGGCCTCTTCGCGATCGACCTCGCCGCAGGCAAGCCCGCAACCGCGAGCAACACCCGTGGCAGTTGTGCCGACTTCGGCCCCGCGAAGGCCCTCGACGGCAACCCAGAGACCTTCTGGGCCACCGACGACAGCGTAACCGAGTCCTGGCTGGAGGTCGACCTCGGCGCACCAACCACCTTCGGGATCGTCGACCTGCAGGAGGCCATCGCCCTCGGGCAGCGCGTACAGTCCTACCGGATCGAGCGCTGGGACGGCCAGGCCTGGCAGACCGTCGTCACCGGCAACACCATCGGGCACCGCAAGCTTGACCGCGTTGAGCCGGTCACGACGCAGCGCGTGCGCCTGGTCATCACCGGCGCACGGGCCTGCCCGACTATCTCACACTTCGGCTTGTACAGGGGGAACGACTGAGGAGGCTACTGCGTCGCGTGGCTCCGCTGCGTGAACCGCATCAGGAGCTGCGCGACGAAGTAACTCGCAGCGGCGAACAGCGCTGCCAGGGCACTCACCGAGAAGGTCGTCTTGTACGAGACCACGATGGCCAGCAGGCCGCTGCCGACGGCGATCAAGAAGGCGTACACCGCCACGCGTCGGGTAGTGCGTCCAATCACGAGCGCCGTCGCCGCCGGGGAGACCAGCATCGCGAAGACCACGATCGCCCCGACGCCCTTCATGATGATCGCCGAGGACAGCCCGATGAGTCCGAACAGAAGGTAGTTGTAACCCGAGGCGTTGATACCGAAGGCCTTCGCACCCTCGATGTCAAAGGTGATGAACAGAAACTGCTTCCACAGCAGCCAGAACAGCACCACGACCACGAGGGTCAGCACCGTCAATAGCCACAGGTCGTCGGGGCTCAGGAGCAGCAGGTCACCCAGCAGCACTCCCCAGACCCGGGTCGCCGACTGGGGCACCAGCGAGATCAGCACAACCGCCAGCGCCATCGAGAAGGCAAAGCCCGCACCGATAGCGGGATCGGCCGCACGCTCCGACGACCGGTAGGTGGTGTGGGCCGCCAGGAGCGCCAGGCCCACGGCGAAGACCACACTCCCCAGCACCGGACTCAGGCCGTGTGCGAGCCCGTAGGCATCCAGGACGATCACCAGCGCAGCCCCGGCCAGCCCCGCATGACTCGCTCCGGATACCAGGAAGGTCAGGCTGCGGAAGCTCGCAAACACCCCGCTGAGAGCCGAGTTGACGCCGATCAACACGATCGCCACCAGCGCCCGCTGGATGAAGGGAGACCGCAGGTACTCCAGGAAATCACTCATGGGACTCCTGCATCAACGGGTGAGGGAAGCCTTCGTCGCAGACCAGAATCGGCACAGCCCCGCCGTAGGCTGCCTGCAGGTTGTCCGGCGTGAGAACCTCCGCCGGGCTGCCGAAGGCCAACTGCGTAGTGTGCAGCAAAAGAAGATGGTCGATGAAATGCACCAGCGGGTTGATGTTGTGCACCACGGCCAGAATCGTCACGCCATGCTCCTGTGACAGGCGGTGCAGCAGCCGGACAATGGTGTCCTGACTGCCCGCATCCACCCCGGCGAAGGGCTCGTCGAGCACCAGGATGAAGGGATCGACGGCCAGCGCCCGCGCGATCAGAACCCGCTGCTGTTGCCCTCCACTGAGCGTGCGGAAGGGCCGCCGCATCATCTCCCCCATCTCGACCATTTCCAGCGCAGCAGTCACCCGATCGCGCACCTTACGTCCACTACCGGCATCAGCCAATCGCGTAGCGGCCGCCAGACCGACCACGTCCCGCGCACTCAAAGGCACGCTGGTGTTCAGCGCATCGCGCTGCGGCACGTAACCGATCAGCCGCTGAATGAGCTCCGGCTCGGACTGCGGACTGCGACCCATCACGCGAACCTCACCGGCAGTCGGTCGTAGCAGCCCCATCACCAGCTTGATGAGCGTGCTCTTCCCCGAACCGTTCGGCCCGATGACTGCGCAGTAGGCACCACGAGGCAGGGCGAAGTCAATCCCGCGCAGAGCCTCCACGGGAGGCGCCGGATAGGTGAAGCCCAGATCGGTTGTCTCGACAGCAAGGGGTGCACCCATGGTGGCAATCCCAGCCATGTCCCAGGTCTTCCAGCAAGAGCCCGTCGGCGGCTCCGTGCTTTCAGTCGTCCCCGAAGATCCCGGGAACCGGTAGAGCGGTTCGCGCAGCCTGTCTCGCCTTGGCCAGCGCAACCAGCAGCAGCGCAATCACCAGCGCCAGCGGAATCACGGCCGTCAGCACCGGCCACAACACCGACGGAGCACCGGCCTGGGTGTCGCTACCCGCTCTCTCTGTGAGGACCGCGGCGTTGTAGTAGGCCTGTGCCAGGTACGAAGGCACCGCGCTCGTGGGCTGGAGGAACTGCACATAGTAGACCCGTGAGTTCGCCTCCCGGGCAATCTGTCTGGCGATCTCGCCCGGCTTGGACTGCGCGGCATTCAGCGGACAAACCAGCCCCTTCCACTCACCACTGCGCAGCCGCTTCAACACTTCCTGCAGATCGCCTGCACTGGCGAAGCTCGCACCCTCCGTCGGCAGCAGCACCTTCCCCACCTTCATCCCCACGTTCAGGATGCAGTCAGCCACGCCCGGCACCACAGCCACCAGGGTCTGCCCGGCGGTTCCCTGTGACCGAGCCATCGCCAGCCCGGCTGCCTGAGCCGCCCTGACTTCGGCGACAAACCGCTCGAGGTTGGTCGCGAACTGCGGCTCCTGAGGCGCAAGCTCCTGCAGCTTCGCACTCACCGCTCGCGCAATCGCGATGCCGTTGTTCAGCGATGCCCACAGACCATGAGGGTTGGCTGCCAGACCGGGCACATCCTGAAGTCGTGCTCCGTGCGCCTCGTAGTCCGGCCAGTCCACGCAGGGCTTCTCCGCAACGCTGCGCCGAACTTCTCCCTCAAACTCCACGTAGCGCGTCGCCGCACACACCAGCAGATCGGCCGTGCGCAGTCGCTGCGCCATGTCCACGGTCATGGTGAAGCTGTGAGGGTCGGCTCCTGCCGGCGCAAGGCAAGAGGCCGATACAGCGCTTCCCCCCACAGCCTGGACTATCGGCAGAACGTCGATGAGTGTGACAGCCACGCCCAACTGCGCGGCACAGACAGGTCCGCCTGCAAGTGCCGCCACGAGACCCAGAGCTACCGCCAACCTCCGTCCATCAAGAGCTACCGCCAACAGACTTCAACCGCCTTCACAGGTTGCCCCGCATGAGTGCTCGGCACTCACGCGAAGCTGGGAACCTCAAGCCACTCGCCATCACGCTTGGAGGACTCGTGCGCAACAATCCCGGGGACCGTCAGGTCCATGGCGCGGACCTCGTCGATGGGCATCCTGGCGCCCTGCTCGAGCGCACCGAGGAAGGCCTGCAGCAGCGAGTACTCCGCCGTCCCATGGCCGCCGGCCCGTGCGGACTCCGGCAGGTCGGGATTGGACAAGGGCACGTCGATGTCCTCACCCGTAATCGGCGACTGGCCCTGCACGTACTTCAGCCCCGGTCCCTTGGGGCCCCTGCGGTCGGTCTCAAGGTAGCCCTTTGTCCCGTACAGCGAATAGTAATGGATATGCGGCTCACGCGGCATCAGCGACGTGCGCAGCATCTTGATCGTCATGCCCTGCTCAGTCTGGAACAGCGCGACCTGCAGGTCGATTCCACCAGCACCCTCGACCTCGGGCAGCAGGTACCGAGTCTTGCCGAGCCCGCAGGCACGCACGATGCGATCGCCGGTGATCGTCAGGATCGGCCCCAGCGAGTGCGAGCAGTAATGCAGCGGAGCACGATTCGCACGCCACCTGTCCGCACCGGCCTGCTTGTCGTAGATGAGCTGGGGGATCGGGTGCAGGTACTCGCACTCCGCATACAGGACCCGGCCCAGTCCGCCGGCCTGCACCATCTCTTGCCACTGCGAGACGAAGTGCCAGTAGATGCAGTTCTCGGCGAGCATGTAGCTGCGTCCCGTCCGACGCACCGCGTCGACGATCTGCCGGCAGCCCTCCAGCGTATCCGAAGCCGTGACCTCACTCAGCACATGGCAGCCGGCCTCCACGGCCTTGACCGTCTGCTCGGCATGGACGGGAATCGGCGTACCCAGAAAGACGATGTCCAGGCCGCAGTTCAGGAACTCCTCGTACTCGGTGAACAGGCCCTCATCGCCCAACTTCAGCGTCCTGCCGAAGCGTTCCAGCGACTCCGGGTTCTGGTCACAACAGGCTACTACGTCACAGCGAGGCTCCTCACACAGCAGACGTCCGTACCCGGAGCCTCGGCCCACACCAACAAGACCGACTCGCCACTTGCCCGGCATGAAGGCGAACCACCCTTCTTTGTGTTCGTGTGTTCGGCGCTGCCTGAGCCACTCAAAAGGCTGCGGTGCTTTGGACGCTACGCCCGCCGCACCTGCAAGGATAGATAGGCCACGACTTCCCTGCCCGCACTGACGGCGCCGGAGTTCGTGTACGCGATCTGCGATGCCTGCGAAGCGCCCAGTAGCCGCGCTGCCGTCAGCATGGCGGCGACAGGGCCGTACCCGCACATCGTGATCCCGCGACGCTCCCGCTCCCGGAGCAACCCCTCCGGGTCCATCGCTTCCATACGCTCAATCAGGATCTGGTCCTGCCGGGCCGCCGTCTCGGGCGTCTCGAAGTGCGTCATGTCGGTGCTCGCAAGGATCACCGCATTGACGCCCTCCAACGCCTGGGCCAGCGCCCGACCCAGGCTGCCGACCGCATCGGCGTCCTGGTCAAGCATCATGATCGGCACGATCGGCATCTCCAGCCCGTAGAGGTGCTGGAGAAAGGGCACCTGCACCTCCAGGCTGTGCTCGCCGACGAACCCGCCGGCACCAACCTGCAGCCACGGGCAGAGCGCGATGATCCGGTCGGCTACCCGGGCGTCGATGGGAGACTCCCCGAGCGGAGTGAGCCACGAGCCCCGGGCCTGGATGGCGTCCACATACCGTCCTCGGCCATGATTGGGCCCCAGGATCACCAAGACCTCGGGGCGTCCATCGGCAGCCAGGGCCGCCATGCCCTTTGCCGCCGCCGGGCCTGAGTAGATGTACCCGGCATGCGGGCTGACCAGGCCGACGATCTTGCGCGGACCTTCCTCGTTGACCTGCGGCAGGCTGCCTGGACCTCGGCTGTCGAGGTAGCAGGCCTCAATCTGCCGCCGCAGGCTCTCGCGACCACCCTCGTAGAACATCCCGGCAACAGCCGGTCGACGCACCTCGCCCTCGCTCATCACGACCACTCTCCTGCATCTCAGGCAAGTTCGCGGCTCCCGAACCGTCGTGCAAGCCTTAGGCCTCTTCTGCGAGCTTCTGGACGGCTGCCGTAGCCTCGGCCAGCGGAACGACCAGCTCGGCCTTGTCGCGACGACGCCGCACTTCCACCGTGCCCTCCTGCGCTGTCCGCTTGCCTACAACAACCTGAATCGGATAACCAATCAGGTCGGCGTCCTTGAACTTCACACCGGGCCGCTCGTCGCGGTCGTCGATCATGACATCAAGACCCGCAGCAGACAGCTCAGCTTCGAGTTGGTCGGCCGCCTGTCCCAGATCATGCACCTGCGGGTCGAGCAGCAGCACCGCGACTTGGAAGGGTGCCACGCTCAGGGGCCAGATAATGCCGTTGTCGTCGTGGTGTACCTCGACCAGCGCCGCGACGGCACGGCTGACGCCCATCCCGTAGCAGCCCATAATGGCCACCTTCTCCTTCCCGTCCTCGTCGAGGAACTTGGCGCCCAGGGCCTCGGCGTACTTCGTCCCCAGCTTGAACACGTGGCCGATCTCGATACCCTTGTCGGTGCCCAGGTACCCCTCGCCGCACATGGGGCAGGGGTCACCCGGCACGGCATGGCGGATGTCGGCGAACCGGTCCACCACGAAGTCGCGCTCCACGTTCACGCACACCAGATGGGCGTCGTCCTTGTTCGCGCCGACGGTGATGTCGGTCATGTTGGCGATCTCGTGGTCGGCGATGATCTCAACCTCATCGGATAACTGGCACGGGCCGCTGAAGCCCACCGAGGCACCCGTAGCCGTGAAGACTTCCTCCGGGGTCGCCATGCGCAGCGTCGTGGCACCCAGCAGGTTCCTGAGCTTGAACTCATTGAGCTCGCGGTCGCCACGGACCATCGCTGCGACCAGCCGACCATCGGCGTTCAGGATCAGGGTCTTGGCCAGAGCCTCCGGCGTGGTCTGGAGGAACTCGCAGACCTGCTCGATGGTCTTCATGCCCGGCGTCTCCACCAGGGCCGAATCGCCACAGCGGTTCGGACCCTTCCTGGGCTCGGGCACCTTGAAGGTGGCGCATTCGGCATTCGAGGCGTAGTCGCACTTGTCGCAGATGAAGATCGTGTCTTCGCCCGCGTCGGTGAGGATCATGAACTCCCGCGTGTCGCTGCCACCCATCGACCCGGCATCGGCTCGCACCACCAGCACTGGAAGCTGCAGCCGTTCCATGATCCGCAGGTAGGCCTGATACTGCGCCTCGTAGGACGCATCGAGCCCGGCGCGGTCCACGTCGAAGCTGTACGCGTCCTTCATGGTGAACTCCTTGACGCGCAGCAGCCCACCACGGGGCCGCATCTCGTCGCGGAACTTCACCTGGATTTGGTACAGCGTCAGCGGCAGGTCACGGTACGACTTCAGATCCGTCGCGACGAGGTCGGTCATGACCTCCTCGTGCGTCGGCCCGAGGCAGAACCATCGCTCCGTCCGGTCCTGCACCCGGAAGGGAGTCGGCTGGAAGGTGTCCCAGCGTCCGCTCTGTTCCCACAGCTCGCGCGGCGCCAGAACCGGAAGATGGACTTCCAGCGCTCCGGCGCGTTCCATCTCCTCGCGCACAACGGTTTCGACCTTCCGCAGGACCCGCAGGCCCAGCGGCAGCCAGTCGAAGACGCCGGCGGTCAGCGGACGAATGAACCCGCCACGCACCAGCATCTTGTGGCTGGCAATCTCAGCCTCCACCGGCGCCTGGCGGAGGGTCGGAGCATAGTAACGTGAAGCGCGCAACAAAATCCCTCATTTCGCGGGCCCGACACGCAGCCGGGCCATGCCCGAAGGGTCTGCCCAATACCTCATGTCGAATCAGACCCGGGGGCCTGACGTTAGTCTGACGACCGCTATCCTCTCACCAGCTCACAAAAGCCGGGGAGCTTGAGCAGGGCGTTGCGGATTCCCAGGCGCGCGAGATTGCGGTCAGCGCCTGTCCGTGCCACCACTACCTCAAGGATTCTGCCCATCCTCTGTCCTTCCGTCAAGGCCGGCCATGTGGCCTCGGCAGACAGACTGCGGGCGACCTCCAGGAGCAGCTTCCCCGATCGCGTGCGTCCGTCGATGCGCGAGCCGAAGTCGATGGCCTTGGGGTCGACCAAGCGGCGAATCGTCGCCTCTGCCGCCCCAACCGTCGCCTTGCCCCTCTGAAGCGCCGAGGTGCCTTGCCGGCTCACGAAGGCCAGCTCCGGCCGCGCCTCAAGAGGAAAGTGCAGATGCCCCTCTTCCTCCCTCAGGCCAAGCTTGCGCTCGATCACCGGCCGGAAGTCCTCATTGATCTCGAAGCCCAGGCCGACGCGTCCTTCCTCCGCCGCCACCTTCACCGTTGTTCCGCTGCCCAGGAAGGGGTCCAGCACCCGCTCACCCACGAAGCTGTACATCCGAATCAGCCGCCGCGGAAGCTCCTCAGGGAAGGCCGCAAGGTGGCCGTTCTGACGCTCTCCAGGGAACCGCCAGTGACCGGCGAAGTACTCGCACCACTGCTCATGGGTCAGCCGCGAGGCTTTCTTCACTTCCCGACTGACCGCCGGTGCCTTCCCTGGCTTCTTGAACACGAGGATGAACTCGTAGTCAATCATGATCGCCCCGTTACGCGGATACGGGTACGAGCCCATCACGCTTCCGCCACCGGTAGTGTTACAGGTGGTGAGCTTCTGCCAGATGATGGCTCCCATGTAGTCCAGTCCGAGGCCTTCGCAGTGTCGGACGATCGCCTCGCGGATGGGGATGATCTTGTACCGGCCGTAGTAGGCGGCTCTCGCGAACTGGTCGCCGATGTTCACGCACAGCCGGCAGCCGGGGTGCAGCACCCGGGCACACTCACTCCACACCTGGTTCAGGTCGGCCAGGTACTCCTCATAGCTGTCATGGTAGCCGATCTGCCCCTCGCTTCCGTAATCCTTCAACTGCCAGTACGGAGGCGAGGTCAACACCAGGTGAACGCTGGCGTCCTCCAGCTCGGGCATATGTCGTGAATCGGCCAGGTAGATGCAATGCATGGGGAAAGATGAAGGCTTGGTGGGGCCCCGTATCCTCCGGCAGCCTCAGGGCGACGCTGGTCTCAGCAGGTCGGGCGCATTATAGCACACCGTCTCGCTCCCCTGCAGCCGTCAGTAACCTCCGGTGCAGGGGATGCTGCCCTTCGGGGCGAATCTCCTGCCTATCACCTTGCGCGGGAGGAAGCCCCATGTCTGACACACTCCGCAACTCCTTGCTCGCCGAGCTCCAGGCAATCCGGACCGTCGACTGCCATTCCCACACCTGCCTGTCCACCGAGTATGCCCAGCACGCCCCCTGGACGCTCTTCCGCCTCATGAGCTACTTCGAGCGCGACTTCGCCGGCGCTCTGGGCAAGAGCTCTCACGAGGCGTACCAGGACTGCACCGACGACGCGCAACGCTGGGAGATCCTTCGCGGTGTGCTCGACCGCTGCCGCAACGTCTCCTACTGGCGCCACAACCTGGTGATGTACCAGCGGTTCTTCGGGCTCGAGCAGGAGGAGCTCACCGACCACAACTGGGCGGCGGTGAACGAGGCGATCCAGCAGAAGACGGCGCAGCC
>JBDKVB010000014.1 GCA_039679385.1 Armatimonadia bacterium
AGATCGCCTGGAGAGTCCCACAAGCGGGGCTTCACAATGACTGGACCCTTATGAGCGCGGTGAAGCATGGCAACGTGATAAGCCTGGAATGGGAGGGGCATGAGGTCCTGCGGTATGTCGACCCCGAGCCCTTGACGGAGGGGCATGTGTCAATGGGGACCTACGACAACGGGATCCTGGTTCCTAAGGTCACGATCTACGGACAGGTGAAGCGAGCGCCGGTGACGATGCCGGTGCTGGAAAGCGCGGCGAAGGAGGTCGTCGTCAGCCGCAAGGCGGGGTAGATGCTTGGGGTAGGACCTTGACCACCATGGCTGTTTTGGGTATGCTGTTGTTGTCTGACAGTGTCCGTCCTAACCCGTGGGGCAATTGGACGAGTCCTTGTGACTGGCCGGCCGGATCGCAATCACGGGTTGCTGCGAACCGGAAACCGGAGGGCACGCGGTATACGTGCCAGGGAAGAGCCTTCTGAGAAGGCTCTTCTTTGTTTTTGGTCGCCACCTTCGCATTGACTCTCGAACATGCTTTCGATATACTGGGGGTGCCAAAAGCACCTCTGAGAGTGCCGATACCGCTTCGGCACTCGCCGAAAGACCGGTGTTTTCGGGGTGCCAGAGCTGTCTGTCTGGCATCTCTTTTTTCTCTCCTCAATCGAACAAAAGTTCTATACCGGGGCGATGCTCATGGGCAAACTTATCAATGAACCCATTCAAGTCACGCGGCAACCGTCGTTGTTCGAGCGCGATCCCTTGCCACGACGTTTCACCTGGCGCGGCCGAGACTATCTGATTGCGACGCTGGGAGGCGAATGGCGGGAACTCGGACGCTGGTGGGAAGGCGAAGGGGAACGCCGCTATCTGCGAGCCGTCACTTCGCGAGGCATGACGGTGGACTTGTGCCAGGACCTAAAGACAGGACAGTGGACGGTGGCGGAGGTGCAAGACTGAGCGGACTGGTAGGACTCTTCGGTAAGCCCTTCGGACCCTTCAGCGAGCCATGACTGACTTCGCTCACCTGCATGTGCATTCCTACTTCTCTTTACTCGACGGCGCAGTGTCGCCCCGGGAGCTAGCCCGTCGTGCCTCCGAGTTGGGAATGACCTCGGTCGCCGTGACGGATCACAATACCCTCGGGGGAGCCGTCCGCTTCTACGAGGCAGCCCAATCCGTCGGGATCAAGCCAATTGCGGGGGTAGAGTTCACCGTTGAGCTGACGGGCGACAAGCCCTTGCCTCCCTTGCAGCCTCCGGGCTACAACGGCTCGGTACGCCCGACCGATTCTCGCCCGGACACGACCACGGATTACACCCGCTACGCTCACCTGGTGCTGCTGGCGCAGGACAACGAAGGATACGCCAACCTGTGCCGTCTGGTTACCTGCGCTCATCTGGGCAAAGCGCAGCACTCAGGCCCCTTCTCCAAAGAGTTCGCGCACCTTGACCGCAAAAAGCCGGTGCTGCTGCAGGAGCATCTGCGTGAATATGCGGGACATTTGATCTGCCTGTCGGGCTGCGAGAAGGGCGAGATTCCGCGTCGCCTCGCAGCCGGGCAGTGGCAGGAAGCACAGGAATCCGCCGACTACTATCACCAGATTTTCGGCGCAGATTGCTTCTATGTTGAGCTGCAAAACAACCTGCTGCCGGCGCCTCAGCGCGGGTTGCGATACCGGCTGCAGAACCTCGCGGATCACCTGAACCTGCCGGTGGTGGCGACGAACAACGTGCATTACGCCACTCGGGATTATGCCCGTGCGCAGGATGTGCTGGTTTGCATCCGCGCCCTTCAGACGGTCAACGAGTACCATCCAGACCGCAAAGTCAACGCCGAGTACAGCCTCAAGTCGCCTGCCGAGATGGCGGCCTTGTTCCCTGACCAGCCGGAGGCTCTGCGAAATACGCTGCTGATTGCGGAGCGCTGCAACTGGACGCTGGATATGGAGACCTTCCACTTCCCGCGGTTCCTGCCGCAGGGCTACCCACATGAGATCGCAGCCCCCACAGCAATCTTCGATAGCGAAGCCTTCCTGCGGACGCTTTGCTTCGATCAGGCCCGGCGCCTGTATGGCTCCGACGGCACGGTGCACCGGGCCACGCAGGTCGATGAGGAAGGGCTGCCGACGCCCGTGCGGCAGCGGCTGGAGCATGAGCTGAGGATCATCACCGACCAGGGCCTGTGCGATTACTTCCTGATTGTCTGGGACCTCTGCCGCTTCGCTCGTGCGCGGGGCATCATGACCACGGGCAGAGGATCGGCCGGTGATTCGCTGGTCAGCTACCTGCTTAAGATCACCTCCGTCGATCCCCTGGCCCATGACCTGCTCTTCGAGCGTTTCCTCAACCCCCAGCGGCGTCAGATGCCGGACATTGATGTGGATTTCGACTCGCGGCGCCGCGACGAAGTGGTCGCCTATGTCTACGAGCGCTATGGCCCGGAGCAAGTAGCGGCCGTCTGCACCGTCAACACCTTCCGCGCTCGTTCGGCGGTTCGTGAGGTCGGCAAGGCCCTGGGGATGGAAGAAGAGGAGCTGGGGACCCTTGCGGAGACCTTGCCCCACCTGCGAGCTTCGGATATTGCCGAGGCGACCCAGCGTTTTCCTGAGGTGCGGGATGCGAATCTGAATCTCCAGGACAAGGCCTTGCTGCTGGAATTGTGTGACCATATCAGCGGCTTCCCGCGGCACCTGAGTGTTCATGTGGGAGGCCTGGTGATCGGGGCTGAACCCCTGACCAACAGGATCTCCCTATCACTGGCCCAGAAGGGAATCGTGATTGCCGAGTTCGACAAGGATGACGTCGAGGCGCTCGGGCTGGTGAAGATGGACATCCTCGGCCTGCGCACCCATACGGCGATCAGCGACTGCCTGGAGATGATTGCCCGACGGACAGGCAAACAGATCGACCTGGAGCGCGTCTCGCTTGACGATGAAAGGACCTTTGAGCTGCTTCGGTCGACGCAGACCATCGGCCTCTTTCAGCTCGAGAGCCCGGGGCAACGAAACCTCCTGGGACGCGCTCAGCCGCGAGAGTTTGAGGAAGTCATCGCCAACATCTCCCTGTTCCGCCCGGGGCCGGTGCAGTCCGATATGATCCGTCCCTACCTGCGCCGCAAGCACGGGTTCGAGCCGGTGGCCTACCTGCACCCGTCGCTGGAGCCGATTCTGCATCGCACCTACGGAGTGCTGATCTACCAGGAGCAGGTGCTGGAGATTGCCGCCGCGATTGCCGGTTTTACGCTTGGTGAGGCCGACCAACTCCGCCGCTTGATGACCTCCGACCGGTCGCGGGAGGAGATGGCCAAACTCGGCGACACCTTCATCGACAAGGCTGTTGCGCGCGGCCTTGAGCGCCCGGTGGCTGAGGAGGTATTCCACCAGGTATCAGGATTTGCGGCCTACGGGTTCTGCAAGGCCCATGCGGCGTGCTTTGGCACGATCTCCTATCAGACGGCCTGGCTCAAAGCCCACTACCCGGCGGAGTATCTTGCCGGGATTCTGTCGGCGGAGCCCATGGGGTTCTACCCCTCTCGGACCATCGGAGAGGAAGCCAAGCGCCTGGGCATCCTTCTCCTGCCACCCTCTGTGAATCTCAGCGAAGCGAGTTTCAGCGTTGAGGAGGCGTCGGCGGAAGAGGACACCCTCAAGGCTGCGCAGGGAGTGGCGATTGCCGCACGGCAAGAGCATCGGCTTCCGGCAATTCGTGTGGGGTTGCGGCTCTTGCGTGGCATGAGCGAGCGTGCCCTCCAGTCGATCCTGCAAGCACGAGCCCGGGAAGGTCCCTTTCGCTCCCTGCGTGACTTCTGTGAGCGGACGCGCGTGCCCCGACCGACGGTAGAGAACCTGATCCTTGCCCGCGCCTTTGCCTTCACCGGCTACACGGAGCAGGAGTTGCTCTGGCTGCTGGCGGGCCATCGGTCGGAGAGATCAAAAGCGCACACACCTCTGATAGGGGAGCAGCCGGCCAGTTGCGAGGAGATACTCACCGCGCTTCCCGAGCTTGATCCCACGACGCCGGTCGGGCGCGTGGCTCTCGACCTCAACCTGTGCGGTGTGAGTACCACGGTGAATCCCTTCAGTTTCTGGCGCGAGCGGATGGCGGAACTGGGGGTGATGCCAAGTACCAGCCTGTACCAGTACGAGAATGGGGATACGGTTCGCGTGGCCGGAATTGTCGTCGCACGGGCACGACCACCCACGCGCAGCGGGAAGACGGCCATCTTCATCAGCCTGGAGGATGATCGGGGGCTGGTGGATGTGGCGGTTTTCGAGGAGTGCTATCAGCGCTGCGGACGGGCGCTGTATGCCAGCCCTGTGCTCTGCGTGGAGGGCAAGCTCACGCGTCTGGGCGCTTTGGACTTGTCCGTCACGGCGCAGCAAGTTCTGGGAATGGGGAGTTGGCGTGACTTCGAACGTCCGCTGAGCAGAGCCGGTAACCCCTGGGCCAGGACGAAGGCCAAAGCAAGTGGGTCCAGGAGCCAACTGGTGCCGCACCAACACACGCCGGTTGCCATGTCACCACAACAGGGAAACGAGATCCACAGCCTGCACAACCGCCTCATGGACCGCTGGGAACCGCGACCGAATGCAAAGGTGGGTGAGAGGCGCGGCTGAGACCTCAGGCGACGCGCAGACCGCGAGCCGACTTCGTGACGTCTGCGCCTCCGTGCCAGCGCAGATAGGTCTCGTAGTCCTCAGCCTGCATGCTGCCCACGAGAGCGGAGTCGGGCGCCTGCTGCCGCAGGTAGTCCGTCCTGACCTCAACAGGCATCTGCTTGCGGGCACTGCGGTCTGCCGAGGGCGTGATCTGAAGCGAGTCCCGGTCGGCGAAGAGCACGTCGCCGACACCCTCCGCAACGAGGATCGCAAAATCCCGTCCCAACCACACATGCCAGGAGATACTGCGCCCGACCTGGCTCGTCGCGATCTCGAAGGTGCCCGGCGCTCCCGCCACAAAGTCCTCCTCCACTTGTGCCACAGCCTCCTCGACCAGTTCCGACAGGCTCTGCGGAGGACGGCTGCAGGCGGCACGAGAGAAGCGGCTGAAGCGCGAGAGCGAGTGAAGGCCGAACAACAGCACCACGAAGCCGATCACCGCAAACAGAATCTGCCCACCGTCATCGAGGGCGTTGTGAAGGGTCGCGCCAATGAGCCACGTGGCCAGGGCCACCATCGAGAAACCGTCGACGGCCATCCCTGCCAGCGACCATGTCAGCAGGTTCAGAACGCCCGACGCGACCATGATGAGCCCGATCAGCGCCAACAGGCCGTTCACCGGCGCCTGGCTCATGGACCAGCCGCCAAGGAAGACGGCGGCCAATCCGATGGGGATCGCCCGCAGCGCCGAGAGCCGAAGCGCACGTGTCACCGTCATGTAGTCTGCGGCGGTCTGCAGTTGCTCGAGCAGCGACGAAGTCTCCATAGGCTGGTCCCTCGACGGTACAGAGTTCATAGTTAACATTGGCTCAATATTAGCTCATTATGCCACGCGACGGCTCATACTGCAAGCGGAAA
The DNA here is from genome assembly GCA_039679385.1 of Armatimonadia bacterium. NCBI lineage: Bacteria > Bacillati > Armatimonadota > Armatimonadia > Armatimonadia bacterium. Next base: position 5,506 of record JBDKVB010000014.1, read on the forward strand.
GAAGGCCGCGAGTCCTCTCTGGGATTCGCGGCCTTCTTGGTGACTTCCTGGGGCGGCGCCCTGCCATCCGCCTGCCTAGTCGCTGATCTCCGTGCCCTCGGCGAGACGCAGGAGGTCCTCTTGCGGTTCCTCCTCAGGAAGCGGCTCGCACTGATTGCACAGGACTCGCCGCCAGCGATCGACGCAGGTGATGCAGATGATGGCCGCCAGGACCATCATGATGATCGTGAGCGCCGCCTTGACGAGATCGGGCTGCGGCGCCGTGAGTACCTTCTCGGTGAACTGCACGCCGGAAGTGAACACGGTCACGGCCATGAAGAGGAAGGGCACGAAGGTAGTGAGCGCGTAGACGCGCTTCGCCGAGTTGCGCAGGATGTAGGTCGTTCCGATCGCAAGAGCGATGCAGCCGAGAAGCTGGTTCGCGACGCCGAACATCGGCCAGATCGTCATGACCGAGCCGCCATGGAGCAGGTAGAACCAGGCGAAGCTGACCGCGAAGCTCGTGAGGATCACGCCGGGCAGCCACGTGCCCTGCTGGAACTTGGCGTTCACCCGACCCAGCATCTCCTGCACGATGAAGCGGGCGACACGCGTGCCGGTGTCGATGGTGGTGAGGATGAACAGAGCCTCGAACATGATCGCGAAGTGGTACCAGTAGGACATGAGGCCGTCCATGCCCGGCAGGCGGCGGAAGATCGTGGCCATACCGACGGCGAGAGTGACAGCGCCTCCGGTCCGGCCGACGAGGGTCTTCTCGCCAACCTCCTGCGCCATCTGTCCGAGGGCGCCCAGGGTCTCTGGAGAGCTCGGGAACTTGAGCGGGTCGGCGTTGATGGCGAAGTAGTGCTCCGGGATCAGGGTGCAGGCGGCGACCAGGGCCAGCAGACCGACGAAGCCCTCAACTAGCATGCCACCGTAGCCGATCGGTCGGATGTCCGCCTCGCTGCTGATCATCTTCGGCGTGGTGCCGGAGCCGATCAGTGCGTGGAAGCCGGAGATCGCACCGCAGGCGATGGTGAGACAGACATAGGGCCATACCGGACCGGGGATGATCGGACCGTTGCCCTGCATGTACTGCGTCGTCGCCGGCATGTGCATGTGCGGCGCGACGATGAAGATGCCCAGGGTGAGCAGGAGCACCGTGCCCAGCTTCATGTAGGTCGACAAGTAGTCACGCGGGCACAGGAGCATCCACACCGGCAGCACTGCGGCGACGAACCCATAGGCGGGCAGCACGTACTCGAGTTCGTTCTTGCTGAGCCGCAGGTAATGCGCAAAGCCGCTCTGGGCGATGGGGTTCCCCGCCAGGACAGCGAGCAGCAGCAGAACAACGCCGATCACCGAGGCTTCAGCGATCTTGCCCGGCCGGATCTTGTACATCCACTGGCCCATCAGGAAGGCGATCGGGATGCTGGCGCCGATGGTGAAAACGCCCCAGGCGCTCTCCATCAGGGCGTTGACGACGACCATCGCAAGCCCGGCGAGGGCGACGATGATGATGAACAGGACCGCGAAGGCGGTGCACCAACCGGCAACCGGGCCGAGGTAGCGCTCGGCGATCTTGGAGATGGACTCGCCCTTGTTGCGGACCGAGGCGTAGAGGATGATGTAGTCGTGCACGCCGCCTGCGAAGATGGAACCGACGAGGATCCAGATTGCGCCGGGCAGATAGCCGTACTGCGCGGCGAGCACCGGCCCGACGAGGGGACCGGCTCCGGCAATCGCTGCGAAGTGGTGCCCGAAGAGCACCCATTTGTTAGTCGGGTGATAGTCCTTGCCGTCTCGCAGCGTATAGGCGGGCGTTGGCTTATCCGGGTTGGTCACCGCGACCTTGGCGGCAAGGAAGGCGCCGTAGTAGCGGTACGCGAGTGCGAAGGCGCACAGGCCAAGGGCGAGCAGATAGTTGGCTGGCATGACGAGGACCTCTTGTTGGAGGACTGCACATCGTGGCCCGCAGGTCAGGAGTCACCAAGGAGAACCAAAACAGCCGCAAACGGCGTGAAGTTAGCACAGCAGGCCCGCGAAGTCCAGCACCGGCGCTGCTGACGCTTGCCCACTTCCTGGTGAGGAGCGAGACCGAAAACGCCGACCAGCACGCAGGCGGCGCCCAACCAGTGCGTCAGGACAAAGCTGGACTCGCGTTGGTGTTTCCCCTCCTGCTGGCAGGGGACGGGGCGCCACGGGCCTTGACCTCACCCCCGTCTCGCTGCACTCGACTCCCCCTCTCCACGCGTGGCTATACATTACCCACATCTAGGAGATGGGGGGCGAAGAGGAGGGCGCCCAGGACGATGTCGTGCAGGCGGTTCATCCCGCGCCAGAGCGTCTTGGCTCCCGGTTCGCCATCGCCCTTGCGAGCCAAAAAGCCACCCAGTTGCGCTACCCAACGGGTCACTTCCCGCAGCGTCGGCGTCTCCTTCGGTGGCGCTTGCCCGTGGTGCAGCGCGCAGTAGGCCGCTTGCCACTCGATGTCCAGAAACGCAACCGTCGCCGGCTGGTCGCCGCCTTCGCGGGCCGAGTAGGTGATCCACAGCAGCCGCCAGGCCACCACACAGCACAGGCCCAGGAAGGCCCGCAGCCGCTCCAGCGTCCGCAACTGGCTGTC
>JBDKVB010000015.1 GCA_039679385.1 Armatimonadia bacterium
GCCTGGTCACCCACGCCGGTGTTCCATCGCCCCTCCTGCTTCGGTCGCGTGACCTTCACCGGCAACCCCTACCACGACGACTTCTCCGCCTATCCCGAGGGAGGGCTCCCGCTGCCGACCTGGACGATCCTCGGCGGCGACTGGAAGGTCACCCAGGGGACTCTGGTCGGCAGTAATGTCCCGGCGGGTGGCTTCACAGCCTCCGGTGCGCTGGTCGGAGATGACACCTGGAAGGACTACCGTGTGAGCCTGCGAATGCAGATCCAGAAGCGGGGCAGCGACCATCGCGACGGTGCCTGGATCGGTGTTCGCTCCAGCGGCCCGGACAAGTGTTACAGCGTCAACTTCGGCCGTGGCCTCCAGATCCACAAGGCGGTCGACGGCAAGAGCACCGGCGACGCCAGTTCCCTCGCTAAGGCCGACCTCACCGTCGACGACCGCTGGCATGACGTCAGCATCACGGTTCGCGGTGCGGTCATCACGGTGGACCTCGACGGCCGCCCGGTGCTCTCCGCCACCGACACCGGCGCACTCGGTCTGCCTCCAGTGGCCTCCGGCGGTGTCTGTCTCTCGGCTCGCCGATGGAGCGGCGGAACCGGCGATACCGTTGTGGCCTTCGATGATGTGAAGGTTGAGAAGCTCTGATTTCGGCGCAGGTGCGTTCAGAAACCAGGTCTGGGGGTATGCTGAGTACGTGCTCTCCCGTAACTGACAATCTGGGTCGCTGATCCCGCCGAGTCCCGGCGGGCGTGCGCCGATCCGCACCGGAGGAGGCAACACAGTGAGGAACCACTGGCTAGCCTGTGTCCTGATGACGGCTCTACTTCTGCCGGGTGCAGCCCCGGGTGTCGAGGTCGATTTCTCCCGCCTGACGGAGGCCATCGGAGCGACGGGGATGACCGGCAATCTGGGCGTTGCCGATCCTGCGGCGGTGAGCATCCAGGGCGGCATGCTGGCTCTTTCGCCGGGAACCGACCTGTCCAAGGACACCGAGACCCTCCTGTACACCTCGCCCTCAGACCTGGGCGACGAGTGGACGCTTGAGACCCAGATCAACTTCCGCAGCTATGCCCGGCCACAGCAGGCCGGGCTCTTCGTCGGCTCCCGGGAGAAGCATGTGCGCCTGGTGATCGGCGTACTGCCTCCCTGGGGCGCTGCCCCGCAGGTTGGCCTGTATGGGCTCGATGAGCGGGAGCAGAAGTGGGACGGGCAGTACTCGCCCGGCAGTTGGGCCTGGTTGCGCCTGGTCAAGCGCGCGGGACTCCTGTGGGGCTTCATAAGCTCGGACGGCCGTAACTACTCGCTGGTGGGGACACTTCGTCCGCCGGAGGTCGAAGGCCCACTCACCACGGGCATATGCTTCCTCGACGTGACCCCGGGGCGAACCGCTCCTCGCACTCGTGAGGTCGTGGCCCGTTGCCGCAACTTCCGCGCCACGGCGGGCTATGCGGCCGACCTGTTCAGTGCGCAGCCTCGGCTGTACGTGAAGGTCAAGCTCCTGAGCGTAACGCCCTCTGACCGCCCGGTGAAGCTGGGTGGCACCTTCTACGGCAACATCGAGCAGCGTCTTTTCCGCTTCGGCCTGCTACGCGACGGCACGGTCCCGCAGTTCAACACTTCCTGGCACCTGCCGCTGCCCTGGGATCAGATTCCCGAAGCCCAGGGCCTGCGTCCCGGCGATTCCACAGAGTGGTCGGACTGGAGCGGGATGCTGGTTGGCACGCAGCCCCAGATGACCCTCGGGCTGGCCCTCTGGGAGGACGGCCTGCCACGTATCGCCGAGGCCAAGGGCGACGGCGGCAACGTGAAGTCCTATCAGATCGAGGTCAGTCTCGCCTCGGCGCCCACCGACCAGTCGATCCTGCGGAAGATCAACTACCAGGCGGATCACCACACCTTTGGGCTGTGGTTCCCCGAGGTGCCGCTCAGCGCCAAAGCGGGTGCCTCGCGTATCCTGACCTTGCGCGAGTATGCCCAGTCGCGACTGGACACCTACCGCTCGCGAGGAGCAGTGGACTGCCCGCAACCGGCCGAGCTGATCATCACGGCAGACTCGCACCGGGGCTACCACAACAAGCTCTACGATCCGGCCACCGATGCCCTGGAGGACCAGATCCAGCAGCTCCTCGGTGCGAACCGCCAGCAGATCGAGATCGGCGATCCGCTCCGCAGCTACAAGGCAGACTTGTACAGCGCCGACCTCACGAACGTGTTCGCGGGCTCTCTCGCAGCGCTCAACAAGCAGGTCCCGGAGGGCCCCTTCTGCGTGAAGGTGGGCGACGAGATGGCGCCGCTGAGTGTGGCGGAGCTTCGTGGCTCTGCGACGGGGCTGACGGCCTTCCGAGCCTGGCTGCAGACTCGAGTCGCCTCTCCGGCCGACCTTGGCTTAACCAGCTTCGACCAGGCCCAGCCCCTCGACCAGGGCGATGTGAAGCGACCCGAGCAAGCCCGCCTGTGCTACCTGACCGCCTGGTTCCTCCAGGAGCGCACGGCGCAGGCCTACCATCACTTCACCGAAGCCTGCCATCTGGTGTGGGGAGACCGCGCAGTCACGGGCACCGATGTGTACTATGCCGCCTTCCCGGCCAAGGAGGACTACTTCATCGAGAGCCGCCTGGGGGCCTTCGATCAGCAGATTCACCACTTCGGCAGCGGCGACGACGCCGGGATCGGCGCGAGCCAGACGAACACTGACCTGTTCCTCGGCGACCTTCTGCGTAGCGCCTCGCAGTTCGGGTCGATGAAGACCGGGATGCTGTGGTATCCCTCGCGCATCGCCCAGGGCGAAGGCACACTGCTTAGTGGGCTGACCGCCCTCGCCCACGGAATCCAGCGCATCCACTACTACGGCTACGGGCCGATGTACTCCGGCTGGGAGTACTTCACCGACGACCGCTACAAGGTCGACGCCTTCCTCTCGGCTAGTCGCATCAGCCGGATGGCCTCGCGCTACGAGAAGTACCTGCTGCACGGTCGCCGACCGTCGGCGCAGGTTGCGGTGCTGCTCAGTCGCAGCGCTCCCCTGTGGGCGAAGACCAGCGCCCAGGACCTTGTGAGCAGCTTCGGCTGGGCGGCGCCGAACACCGACGGCGCCAAGAGCGCTCTCGCGCTGTGTGGCGCCGGAGGTCCGCAGGGCTGGGGAGTCGAGCGCCGGATGCTTCACTCGGCGCTGCAGTGGGCGAACCTGCCGACGGACGTCCTTCCCGAGGAGGAAGTGGAGTCCGGACGCCTGAACGCCTACAGGGTGCTGTACGTCTACGAACCGAACGTCTCGGCCAAGGCTCAACAGCAGATCGCCCAGTGGGTCCGCGACGGCGGCTCGCTGTACCTCGGGCCGGGAGCGGCGACTCGCGACGAGGTCAATGCGCCCTGCAGTCTCCTGTCCACTCTCACGGGCAGAAGTGATATCGTGTCCCTGTCGGCGGCACAACTGGCCGACCCCAAGACCTGGCAGACCGGCGCGACCTACACCGAGAAGGACCTTGCGACCCTCGGAAGCGGCGACACGGTCACGGTGTCCGTCCCGATCAGGGGCATGTCCTTCAGCTTCACCGCCCTTGGTCGCCGAGAATCGCTTGCCGCCGATGGCATGGCAGTGCTGGGTCGCTGGCAGGACGGAACCGCTGCTATCGTGGCGATCCCCGTGGGGCAGGGCCGCGTGCTCAAGTCCGGTGTCAGTCTGGGAGCCTCCTACGCACGCACCGCCGACCCGGCTATGCTGGCTTCGCGACCGGGTGTGAAGGCTCCGCCCTATAGCTACCTGTCGGGCATCGGCGCCTACTGGCAGAGGACGCTGGACGCCAACCTGCAGGGCCTCATCACGCTACCGACCCGTTTCGCCGCCGAGGTGCCGGCGGTGCAGCCTGCTCTGTCGGGAATCGACTCCGGCCTGTACGAGATGCCAGACGGTTCCGGAGCGCTGCTTCTGTTAGGGAGCTACACCACTGCTGACACTTCGGCCCTGCCGGTTCGTGTGGCCCTGTCTCGTCCTTACTCGAAGGTGTCCACCTTCTCGGGGCGGAGGATCGTTCCGACCTGGCAGGGCAACGTGGCGTCCTTCGGCGTCGCGCTCGATACCGTCGAGACTGTCGAGTTCACGCCCTAGGCGAGCGAGGGACACCAACCACCCTTGAGGTGCATGCCCTACGGCAAGTGAGACGACTCCGAAGGTCGGGTCCTGGCGCAGCCGGAACGTACTCGCGCTTGGCTTGGTGAGCTTCTTCACCGACATCCACAGCGAGACGATCCTCGCGCTCCTGCCGCAGTTCATGGCCAACGTGCTGGGGCTGCGCAAGGAGACCATTGGCCTCATCGAGGGCCTGGCAGACGCGACGGCCAGCGTGCTCAAGATCCTGTCGGGCTGGTTCTCCGACCGCCTCGGGAAGCGCAAGCCGGTGGTTCTCGCCGGCTACGTGATCTCGACCGCTCTCAAGCCACTGCTGTGCCTGGCCACCACTGCGCTGCATGTTCTCGGAGTCAGAATCGGTGACCGTGTGGGCAAGGGCATCCGCTCCTCGGCCCGGGATGCACTGGTCGCCGAGTCGGTCTCTCCCGAGCAGCGCGGGAAGGCCTTCGGGTTCCATCGCGCCATGGACACCGCCGGGGCAGCGGTCGGGACGACTCTGGCCATCCTCTTGCTCCGTGCCTTCGGCGGCGACTACCGGCGGGTCTTCCTGTTCGCGACGGCCGCAGGGGTGGTGGCGGTCGTCACGATCCTCATCGGCGTGCACGACATCCCGCGAGAGGTCCGCGAGGCCAACAACCGCAAGCCGCGCCGCGAGCTTCCCGGTAGCTTCCCACTGTTCCTGGTGGCACATACCCTTTTCTCGGCCGGGAACTTCACCTACGCCTTCTTCCTGCTGCGGGCACAGGACGTCGGTGTACCCGCGGCACTGGTGCCCGCGCTGTATCTGTGGCACAATATCGTGTATGCTTTGGCAGCCTTCCCGGCCGGGGCTCTGCAGGACCGTCTTGGGGCACGCAAGGCCCAGGCAACGGCTTACCTGCTGCAGGTAGTCGTCTGCCTGGGAATGGCGACCCTGGCAACTCCCTATCTGATGATCCTGTGGTTCGCGGTCTACGGGCTGCAGCTTGGTGCGACCGGCGCCTGCTCGCGGACCACGGCAGCGGGTCTGATGCGCCCCGACCGTCGCGGAACCGACATGGGACTGCTCAATGCCTGCGAGGGCGTGGGGCTGCTCATCGCCAGCGCCGTCGGTGGTGTGCTCTGGGACTGGCATGGCCAGGGCGCCGACCCCTTCTACTGGGGCGCTGTCATGGCGCTTCTTGGCACCCTGGTGGTCCTTGTCGCGCTCAAGGGTGACAAGCCCAAGACACAGGAAGCACCAGCCGCCTGAGCGCGATTCTGGTTGAGACGTGTCCTCTGGTCCTGCCCTTGAAGGGAGTGAGAGTCTTGCGCAAAGTCGGCATCGTCCTGCTCGTGTTGCTCCTGGTCCTGCTGGTCGCGGCCGTTCTGGTCTATCGCAACGGTGTGCATCCACAGCTCGTGCTCTGGATCGTCAAGAGCACCTGGGATCGCACCCAGGACCTGGAAGCGCGCTTCGAGGGTGACACGGAGGTGCTCGGCCTCAAGGTCTCCGGCGCGGGGCGACTGCGCTTCAAGAAGCCCGGGCTGTACGACCTGGACCTCAACGATGTTCGCATCATCGCCGGTCCCAAATGCCTGTGGGCGATCGTCCCCTCCCTGCAGACCGGGGTGCGAGTGACGGCGGAGGGGATGACGCCGGCGCAACTCATGTCGGAAGTCGTGTCCGGCTGGCAGGAGCGCGACCCGGCAAGGTGGGTGGATGAGGCTGTGGCCGCTCCCGCCGAGGTGAAGCTGTGGGCGCCGCAGGTCGTCGAAGGTCAGCGCTGCTGGCTCCTCGAATGGCCCTCGCGGACGGGCGAGAGAATCGGCGGGCGGCTCTATGTCGGCCAGGTCTCGCGAGCCCCCGTGCAGTTCTGCCAGATGGACAGTGGCGGGCAGATCACCCACACCTACAAGGTCACCAACTTCCGCCGGAACACCGGCCTCAAGCCGGAAGACTTCGAGTACAAGCCAATGGCCGGCTACTCGGTTTTGGACTACCATTACGACCCGAAGGACCCCGTCGGTCTGCAGCACCTCATCGAATCTGGGGGCAAGCAGTTGGGCGGGCTGCGGGACCAACTGAAGCAGGCCTTGCCGCCCGAGGCCGCCGACTGGCTCCGCAGCAAAGGTCTGTAGAAGGCGTGTCGCAATCCCGCATGGACGATTCCTCTGAGACCCAGGAGACCCTGGACGGCGTCATCGAGCGCCTCACCTTCCACGCGCCGGACACGGGCTGGACCGTGGCCCGGCTGGCTGTGGCTGGACGCCGCGAGCCGGTGCCCGTCGTCGGGAGCATGCTCAGCCCCGAGGTCGGCGAATCGGTCCGTCTCTTCGGCTCGTGGCAGACCCACGACGTCTACGGGCGGCAGTTCAAGTTCGAGCGCTACCAACTCGTTCGCCCGGCGACGGCTGCTGGAATCCGCGCCTATCTGGCGGGCGGACTGGTGGAGGGCATTGGCCCGAAACTGGCTGAAGCGCTCGTGAAGCACTTCAAGGACCGGACCCTCGACATCCTCGACCACCAGCCGGGGCGGCTGCGCGAAGTCCCCGGCATCGGTCCCACTCGGGCGCGTGCCCTGCAGGACGCCTGGGCTCGACACCAGGGCATCCACCGCGTGATGGTGTTCCTCCATGAGCACGGTGTCGGCAGCACTCTCGCCAGTCGCCTCTGGGCTCGCTACGGAGACCAGTCGGTCGAGGTACTCGAGCGCCATCCCTACCAACTGGCCCGCGAGATCCGGGGGATCGGCTTCCTCACTGCCGACCGCATCGCCCGGTCTGTGGGCATCTCTGAGGAGGATCCGGCGCGCGTCGAGGCCGGGTTGCTGCACTCCCTTGCCTCAGCTAACGACTACGGGCACCTGTACCTGCCCAGGCCGACGCTCTTGCAGCATGCCCAGAAGCTCCTCGACCTTCCCGACCAGGTGGTGGAGATCGGTCTCGAGCGCTTGGTGAAGTCGGAAGAGGCGGTCCTCGAGTCCTATGGTGAGGAGCAGGCCGTCTGGCTGCCGCGGTTCCTGAATGCTGAGGAAGAGGTGGCCGGTCGACTGCGTGCCCTCACCGAGATCACGCCCGCGGGCACGCCGACCAGGGAGCAGCTTGGCTCGTGGCTGGGACGTCGCGAGCTGATGGGGGAGACGGAGCTGTCGGAGGAGCAGGCTGAGGCCGTGCTTGGTGCGCTCGGAACCGGGGTCTGCGTGATCACCGGCGGGCCGGGGACAGGCAAGACCACCGTGACGCGGGCTCTTGTCGATGCCTGCCAATCGCTCGGCCGGTCTGTCGCGCTGGCCAGTCCCACCGGTCGTGCTGCGAAACGGTTGGAGCAGCTTGCCGGGCACCCGGCGAGCACCATCCATCGCCTCCTCGCCTACGACCCCTACAAGCACGGTTTCAAGCATGGCCCCTCGGAGCCCTTGCGGGCTGCGGTGGTGATCATCGACGAGGCCAGTATGCTGGATGTGATGCTGGCAAAGGACGTCCTGCGAGCCTTGCGACCCGGCGCGCAGTTGGTGCTGATTGGCGACGCCGACCAGCTTCCCAGCGTTGGCCCCGGGAACGTCATGCGGGACCTCGTCGGTTCGCAGGCCGTGCCGGTGTACCGCCTGACCCGCATCTACCGCCAGGCCGAGGGCAGCACGATCATCCGCAGTGCCCACCTGCTCAACGAGGGCGAGTCGCCTCGCTTCCCCACCCGCGAGGAGTGGGTGCGGAATCGCAGTGACTGCGTGCTCCTGGAAGAGGAAGACGTCGAGGCGGCGGCCGAACGCGTCCTGCGCACGGTCACCGACAGCTTGCCCAGACTCGGCTTCAAGCCGCACGAGATCCAGGTGATCGCGCCGCTGCACCGTGGGCCGGTCGGCGTGTCCGCGCTCAATCTGCGCCTGCAGGAAGCCCTGAATCCGCCGGGCAGAGGCAAGCCCGAGGTCCGCCGGGGAGACTACACCTTCCGCCAGGCCGACCGCGTCCTGCAGACCGTGAACAACTACGACAAGGGCGTCTACAACGGCGACATCGGCGTGATAGTGAGTATCCGGCCGGCCGACCGACGCCTCACCGTGGAGTATGACCTGGGACCCGTCGAGTACGACTTCGGCGAGCTTGATGAGCTGGACCCCGCCTACGCGCTCACCGTCCACAAGTCGCAGGGGAGTGAGTACCCGGCGGTGGTGATGGTCATCCACAGCACCCACTACATCATGCTGCAGCGCAACCTGCTGTACACCGCTCTGACCCGGGCGCAGCGAATGGCCTGCATCGTCGGCAATCAGCGGGGCGTCTGGCGGGCCATCAGCAACGTCTCCGAGCGCGAGCGATTCACCCGGCTTGCGCCACGACTCCGCGGCGAACTGCCCTCTCTGCAAGACTCCCCCGCGTAGCTGCCTCCTCACCGTGGAACTCCACACTCTCCCGAGCAGTCCAACCAGCGACGTTCACTCTGGGGGAGGTGTCCCTGATGAGGTTGTACCCCACTCTTGCCGTCGCAGTCCTCACCTTGCTGGTCCTGTCCTTGTCCGCTCAGGCGCAGCTGCTCGTGCCGCGAACCGAAGTCGGCAAGCCCGATCAGCCGCCCCTGCAGGTCAAGTACCAGCATGTCCGGGTGGAGATCGATAACCAGGTCGCAGTGACCTCCATCGAGCAGGTCTTCGTCAACTCCACCAAGCAGAACCTCGAAGCCACCTACTTCTTCCCACTCTCCGAGCAGGCGAGCATCTTCGACTTCGCCTACTACGTGAAGGGTGAGCGTATCGCCGGCGAGATCCGCGAGAAGCAGGAAGCCCGGCGAACCTACGATATGATCGTGTCGCGGATGAAGGACCCGGCGATCCTCGAGCAGGTCGGCCGCAACCTCTTCCGCGCGCAGATCTTCCCGGTCAGCCCTGATGAGCCCATGAAGGTGGAACTGCGCTACGCCGAGATCCTGCCCTATGACAAGGGTCGGGTGCGCTACACCTACCCGCTGGCGATGAAGGGCAAGACGAGCGAACTGGGCGACCTGACCATCTCGGTCGACCTCAAGGACCAAAAGAACATCACCCGGCTGTACTCCGAGACCTACGACGTCGACATCGTCAAGAAGGGCACTCACTCCGCCAATGCCTCCTTCGAGACGACCAAGCTCACGCCGACCAAGGACTTCAACCTGGTCTATGAGGTGGAGAGTGAGGAGTTCGCGGTCAACTTCGTCGCCTACCGGCCGGACAACGCCAAGCCGGGCTACTTCATGCTGATGATGTGCCCGCAGGAGAAGACGCGCGAAGGGGACATCGTGAAGAAGGATGTCATCTTCGTCTTCGACCGCTCGGGCAGCATGAAGGGCGAGAAGATGGACCAGGCCAAGGCGGCGATGAAGTACTGCGTCGAGAACCTGTCGCCCCAGGACAGGTTCAACATCGTCACCTTCTCCAGCGACACGACCTCCTTCAAGGACCAGCTCGCCGCTGCAAGCAAGGACGGGAAGCGTGACGCCCTCGCCTACATCGACGGGCTTGAAGCACGCGGCGGCACGGCGATCAACGACTCCCTGGTGTCGGCGCTGAAGATGTTCGAGGGCAGCACTGCGCAGAAGACGATCGTGTTCTGCACGGATGGCCTGCCCACCGTCGGCGAGACCGAGGTCGGCAAGATCATCCAAAGCATCAAGGACGCCAACAAGCGCGATGCCCACCTCTTCTGCTTTGGCGTCGGCGACGATGTGGATGACTACCTGCTGCTGAAGCTCGCCACGGATAACCGGGGCGCCGAGCAGCACGTGAAGACCGACGAGAACATCGAGGCCAAAGTTAGCGAGTTCTACGACAAGGTGAGCACCCCGCTGCTGACCGACCTCAAGCTGAACTTCGGTGAGGTCAGCACTGAGATGGTGCATCCCCGTGACCTGCCCGACGTCTTCAAGGGCTCGCAGCTTGTGGTGGCAGGTCGTTACCGCGAACCGGGCGTCGCCGACCTGAAGCTGACCGGCGACCTCAACGGCGTCGAGAAGGTCTACCGCTACAAGGCCAACTTCCCGCAGAAGGCTTCGGACACTGCCTTCGTCGGTCGCGTCTGGGCCCGCAAGCGGGTCGACTACCTCGTCGACCTGATGCGGCTGCAGGGCGAGAACAGCGAGGTTAAGGACGAGATCATCGCCCTCTCCAAGGAGTGGACGATCCAGACTCCCTACACCTCCTTCCTGGCGGTTCCGAAGGAAGTCAAGGAGGAGATGCGCGTAGCGACGACGCCAGCTCCCACGGCCACGCCTGAGTCGCTGTCGGCGTTGTCCGCGACGGGCATGCCCGGCGCAGGTGGTCCTGGAATGGCAGGTGGCATGGCGTCGGCAGCCGGCACAGGCGGTATGCCGGGCATGCCGGGCGCACCGACTCTTGGGCGAGAGGCGGCTCGTACACCCTATGCGGGCGGCGGCCGGGTGAGTCTGGGGACTCCGGTTGAGACAGGCGGTTACGGCACCGATGGTTCGATGATGGGCGTGCCCGGTCCAGCCGGGCCGGCGGGTCCGGCAGGCCCGGTTGGAGCCAAGGGTGACCTTGGGACCGCAGTGACTGCGATGCCGGCGCCCGCGATGCCATCGGCGGCTCCCGCAGACGAAGCCCGTGCCCTGATCACTCGGCTCAACAGCGAGTTCGCCACCGAGATGTCGCTTGCTGAGGGCGGCGCACCTGCGGCGGCCGGGAAACCTGCGGAGACCTTGCCCTTCGATCACTGGGCCTATGACGCCGCCCGGAAGCTCACGGCAGACGGGATGATCGTCGGCTACCCAGACGGAGCCTTCCGCGGCGATCGTGCGATGACCCGCTATGAGTTCGGACAGGCGCTGGCGCGACTGCAGGCCATGAACGCAGCCCCGACGATCTCGCGCTACGATGCGGCGATCTCCCTGGCCGGAGCTGCGGAGACTCTCGGCATCAAGCTGAACCGTGACGCGGCTTGCCCCTTCGGCGATGTGCCGGCTGACCATCCGGCCCGGAAGGCGATTGCCGGCCTGTGTGCCGCCGGGCTCCTCCCGACGACCGGCAACTTCGACGGCACCAAGCCGTTGCTGCGACGTGACTTCGCCCAGTGGGCCGCGCAGCTCCTGGCAGCCACCGGTCTCGACCTGCGCGGTCGCAGTGCGCTGCAGGTCATGGAGGACGAGAAGATCCTCGTGGGGACTGCCGCCGGAGCGCTGCAGCCCGATGAGCCCATGAAGCCCGCCGACTTCAACCTGGCGCTCTCTCGAATTCTGCGCCGCTAAGCTCGGGGGCACCAACCGTCAGAACCACAAAGGGGCGCCAGATATTGGCGCCCCTTTTCTGTGCGTGGTGACTGGGGTAGCAAAGGTCAGAGCTCCTGGGAGATCCGCACCTCGTAGGGCTGCAGCGTCAGCGCGTCACCGTTCAGCAGCACCTGCACCGACCGATCACTCTTGTTGATCAGCATCGTGTGTCGTGGCGAGGCGAGGACCTCCACCTCCGGCGAGGAGCTGCTCGCCTTGCACAGGGCGGTCCCGGCGCCGAAACAGCGGTTGATGGCCTCGTAGACGCGGTAGTGCGGAGTGGGCTGCGCACCCTCGACGGTCTGGGTACTGGTGAAGAGGTAGTGGTTGATCTCGCCCTCCATCGGATTCCATAGCAGAGCCACCGAGGAGCCGCCGCGGATCATGTGCAGGTACACCGAGGCGTACATCGCCGCCAGTTGCTGTGAGCCCTTATCACCCGGCGCGTAGTACTCCGACCACCACAGCGGCAGGTCGGTCTTCGCCAGGATCTGCCGGGCGATGTCCTCAAACCAGTGAGTGAGCGCCATCGACTCCGCCATCGTGTAGGTGTTCGGGTCGTGCTTGCTGTGGATGCCCCGGTCTGCACAGAGGAAGTCGGCCCCGTGTTTGTGCTGGAGCCAGTAGTCGATGACCTCCCACTGTCGGGCTCGCACCGGCGCCTCGGTGGCCCAGCTCCTGTCCTTGAGCGTGCCGGTGCCCTCGATCACCATGTACAACCCACCGACCTTCGCCTCGGGACGCACGGCCTTGATGGCATCGTAGACGAGGTTGTACATCTCCGTGTAGCCGCGGTAGTTCCAGTTGTTGGCCTGCCGGTCCCACAGCCCCTTCATCTCATTCCAGACCTGGAAGTACTGCACGTCGGGGTAGCGGAGGGCGATCCGCCGGGCCAGTTCGGCGAAGTCGGCGTAGTGCTCCGGCAGCGGTGCGGTCTCCAGCTTCGACCAGTCGGTCTTGCCCGGCTCGCCGCCCTTCATCCAGTCCGGGGCTCCACAGAGGGTGATGACCATCGGCCCGCCGATCGAGCGCATCAACTGCACGCGGGAGTCCAGGCTGGCGAAATCGTAGACGCCGGGGCTTGGTTCCGGGTTGCCGCCACCCCAGCCCATGATGTGCTGGTTCTGATAGGCGACGACACCCCGCAGCAGACCCCTGGCGCGTGCAACAGCCTCGGGCGCACCCCACTCCAGGCTCTTCTGAGTGTGGGTGATTCCCAGGCGCAGCTTGCTGGTGGCCTCGGTGACAGCACGGTCCACGGTGACGGTCACAGCGTCCTGGGCACAGGCAGGGCGCACGCTCAGGGCTCCTGCGAGAAGCAGCGTGCTCAGCAGGCTCAGCATCGCGGGCAACCTCCCGGGCGAGGCAAAGGGGTGACAGGCAGCAGGGCTAGTGGGTGGCCGGAGACTCCTGGTTCGTGGTCGGCGCAGCCGGTGCAGGCGCTTGCTTCCGGGGTGCCTGCGGTTGTGGCTTGGCCTCGGTCGCGCCGAAGGGGGCGTCATGGGAAAAGGTGTCCTGCGCCGGCGGATCGTAGCACCAGCGCTTGGCAATGCGCAGACGTTCCTGCATGGCCGCGTTCGCGTCTGCTTCGCGGTTGCTCAGCCAGCTACGGATGTGGGCGGCGGTCGACTGCTTGGTCTTGTCCGCCTGGGGCTTGAGGACGACGCGGCGCTCACCATCGTCGGGAACCTTGAGCACCAGCCCGCCGACGCTTTTCTGCCCTTCGGGGGTGCCGAAGTACTCCGCCGCAGAGGAGTACTCCGCGGTCTGCTTTTGGATCTGGGCCAGTTCCTGCTCCTGCTCCACAAGGCGCTTCGAGGCTGACCAGCCGACGGTGATCGGGATCAGGGCGGCCTCGCGGGTGAGCAGCAGGATCACCGCAAAGGCGAGAAGCACGACCGCATACCGACGTCCCGGGCCGCCGAGGAGGTCGTCGACAAGCAGGCGCAGTGCGGTGAATCGGCTGGAGGGATCGAGGGTCGGCTCCATGGCCTCAGGGTCCTCGCGAGCTGCGATGATAGCGTTGATGCGGGTCGAAAGGCGGCCATTCTGTGACGCAGTCCAGTATAGCCCGCGCCCTGAGGGTGCGCAAGCCTCTTGTGTGCCTCACCAGGGGTATCTGCAGCCCCTTGAGGCCGCCTTCCGACCCGCTCAGACTTAGCCTTCCGGCGGGAACACGCCGGCCAGAGCCAGACGGTCAAGCAAGGAGCTCACGGGCGGAGCAGGTGGCTCCCATCCGGCCGGGCAGGTTCCCCAGCTTCGTTGCGGTGGCGCCACACGAAGTGGGATGTACGAAAGCTGTTGGACGCCAAAGCGCTCGCAGGCCTCTGCATCGTCGCCGAAGCAGATGTCGAAGCGGTCCTGGCCCTTGACCGCGCTGCCGGTGTCCTCGACGATCAGGATCTGCGCCACGGGGTCGCAGACCCAGATGACGCTGCCGGGGCCCCAGTAACTGGGATCGGCCGCGCAGATGCCGGGCCGAACACGGGTTCCCCAACGAGTGCCTGTCCCGCCGCCATCCGGACAGCGCGAGGAGTAGGCGGTGAGACGGGCGGTGCGGGGCTCCTCGTCGAGGCCCTTGAGGAGCAGGGACAGCCGCCACGGTGGCTGGTCGCCGAACTCCCCGGCCATCATCTTGCGGGCCACAGACAGCAGCGGGTGGGTCGCGTAGCGGTCGGGGACACGAAGGGTCGGAGCCGGCCTGGCGGGGTCCTTGGTGTCGACTGCAGGGGTAGCGACGGCGGCAGGTGCAGCAGCGGGGCCAAGAACGTCGGCGGAAGCAAGGCAGACAGAGGCCCAAAGCACACCAAGAATCAGGATATGACGACAAGGGTGGTGCATAGCGAATCTCCTGGGTTCCCCGTTGCCCCGTGGGTCTTGCGAAAACACCCGACGCACCTGCGCCGACACGGAATCAGCCGGCGAAGTCGTCGCTCTCCCCGAAGCACCTGAAAAGGCAGCAGGCGCTGCATGGGCGAATCTAGGGTGAAGGGAAGGGAATGGGGAGCTGGGTGGGGGCTACTGGGGTTTTTGTGCGACTACGAAGTTGGTTGGTGTTGGGAGCCGTGGCCCGGACCTCATGCGACCCGGCGGCCCGACGACGCGGCTCTCTCCTCCCTTAGTTTGGGTTGCATCCGCAGGTTCGATCAGCGTCGGCAGACGACTGCCCTTACCTACGTTGAATACGTGCGAGACGCCGCAACCTCGCGTCTGCACGGGCAAGACCAAAGACGTGCCTCGACGGTGCCGGGTTCACTGACTGCTCAGGCGTCCGTCCGAAGCTCTCCGGTCAGGGCGTACTCGGCCTGGCATACAGGGCAGTCATCATCATGGCTGCCACCGCAGTGCAGGCACACGCCGTTCACATCGTGCTCATTGGCCAACGCGGCTCGAACGAAGCTCTCAAGGCAGTCCAGCAGGCCGTCGGCGCAGATACCACCGGACTTGGCGAGGATGGCTTCCATCGCCTCAGTGCGAGCCTCGATCACCGACTTCGCCCGCCGCGCTCCCGTGCGAGTGGCCGTCAACTGAACCACGCGGCGGTCATGCTCGTCGGGTGAGCGGGTGATGAGCTTCTTGCCCTCGAGCCGTTCCACCAGCTTCACCGCTGCCGGGTGACTGACCGCAAGGCCCCTCGCGAGGTCCTTGATGCAGCACTGCGGGTGCAGGTACACGAACTGCAGGCCGCAGAACTGGGCACGGGACAGATCGTTGCCCACGGTCTCCCGGAGGGCACGCTCCGTCACGATGCCCTCGACCACGCTGCAGAACAAGCGGCACACACGGTCTATTCGAGTGACGTCGACCTTCATCACGATGCCTCGGCACACGGCACACTGACGGATAGGCAGGACACGGAAGCATAACATACTTTCTTTACCTAAATCAAGCGCACGCCCCGAGGGGGCAGGAGCATCGGTTTTAACGCACAGCATTGGCGGCACGCGTAACCAGGTTACCGAGGAGGTCTGCTCGCACTTCTCAAGAAACGCGGTCTGTGCCTGCCAGCGACGTCGGGACAACCTGGAGTGTG